>JACRGV010000010.1 GCA_016212215.1 Nitrospirota bacterium | reverse complement strand
GATATTTTATCTCTCAAGTTCATCGGCTCTCCTTTTGTGTGGTATTTTTTAACAAACATATTCTACCAAAAGGAGAGCAATTTTACACCAAATAAATTCAGAAAAATTCACTTATTTTATTACTTTTGCAAGAGCCTCTCCTTTTAGTAATTTTTCTCTGTAAGAAATATTCTGTTAGTTAAAAGAAACAGGACTATCAAGATGGGGACTGACATCATTGTGCCTGCACTCACAGCCCCGTTAAATGCAGGCGCTACGATTAAAATGTGGCATTGGTGTTACGGGATATTGATGATTATTTCGCAGTTTACCCCTGTATCCCCAATTACATGTGGGCCGCCGTCACAGTTATCCTTTTCAGTACCGCCATCAAGTGAATCATCACCTTCTCCACCCTTCAGAATATCCTTACCGGTTCCTCCATTCAAGGTGTCGTTACCATTTCCACCAAATAACCTATCATTTCCATTTCCACCATTGATGGTATCATTCCCATTACCACCCCAAATAATGTCATCACCATCGTCTCCATTTAATATGTCATCTCCTCCCCAACCGCATATTATATCATTACCACCTAGACCATCAATAATATCGTTACCCAGAAGCCCGATGATTACGTCAGGGCCGTTGGTGCCTATGATATGATCATTGCCGTTAGTGCCTATGATAGTCGGGATTAGCCCGAAGCACCTCAACCGGTCGTGTGTAAATACATCATAGGCATTATTTGTGTCCCCTGCCGTGAGATTCGATGATTTGGATTCAAAGGCAACATACCTGCCGTAGGCACTGATTGCAGGGTCAAAACTGCTGCTCACACCTTCTATACCTGCGCTGTTAATGCTTACCCGCATGGTAACTCCTGTATCCATGCTATGAACAAAGATATCCCTGACATTGTTGTTATCATTAGCAACAAGATTACCGGCAAGAGAAACAAAGGCAACAGACCTATCAGTTGTGCTGATTGAAGGGTCATAACTGCCGCTATCTCCTTCGACACCTGCGCTATTTATGCTTACACGTGTTGTTATCCCGGTATTACGGTCATGAACAAAAACATCTCTCACCTTATTCAAGTCATTTGCAACTAAGTTTGTGGAAGACGAGTCAAAGGCAATATACCTTCCATCACCGCTCATAGAGGGTGAATAGCTGTGGTCATTACCCTCTATGCCTGTGCTGTCTATGCTTACACGTGTTGTTATTCCTGTATTACGGTCATGAACAAAAACATCTCTCACCGTATTCAAGTCGTTTGCAACTAAGTTTGTTGATGTTGATTCAAAAGCAACATATCTTCCCTCAGCATTAATAGAGGGGTAGTAACTGTGGTTATTCCCTTCAACTCCGGCACTGTTGACACTTACTCTTGTGGTAACACCTGTTTGCCTGTCATGGACAAAGATGTCTGCTGTCTGGTTTGTATCACTATCTACCAGGTTCGTTGCATAAGAGTAAAAAGCAATATACCTTCCATTAGCGCTTATTGCAGGGGCGTAGCTGTGGTTATTCCCTTCAACTCCGGCACTGTTGACACTTACTCTTGTGGTAACACCTGTTTGTCTGTCATGGACAAAGATGTCAGATGTCCGGTTTGTATCGCTATCTACCAGGTTCGTTGCATAAGAGTAAAAAGCAACGTACCTGCCATTGGCGCTGATAGAGGGATTATAACTGTCTTTATCACCTTCAATACCGGCGCTGTTTACACTCACCCTGCCGGTAATGCCTGTTTGCCTGTCACGGACAAAGATGTCTGCTGCCTTATTCGTGTCGCTGTCAACAAGGTTTGTGGAAGATGAGTAGTAAGCAACATTTCTCCCGTCAGCGCTTAAAGAAGGGGTATAACTGTTATTATCACCTTCATTGCCCAGACTATTTAAACTAACGCGGCCGGTTGCCTCTCCATAGACAGGAATCTTTAATACAAACAGGAATAACACAACCATTATAGAAAATGTGCGCCTTAAATTAATGTCTGAAATGTTCATCATAATTTAATCCTCCTTATTATATTCCTTTTTTAGCATTTGTTATGTTGACTGGAATAATCTCAAATGGGGGTAACTTAATCTCCTGAGGTTTATCCCCGCCGACAACTTCAATCTCTCTCTGTTTTTCTATAGCAGTGTAGCCTTTCGGCAGGGTGTCTGAATCTATCTGTACTATGTACCTGCCTGGCCTGATATTTCCAAGAAAAAAACTACCGTTTCCTGCAGTGATGGAATTAGTAACAGGAATCATATCCGAATCTGTTAAAAGGATACGTATCCCTCTTATAGACTTATTATATCCATTTCCATATTCAGCAGCAAATACAAATCCTGATATAGTGATAACCGGTGTAATTCCGAAATTTACCTCAGTGAGATTACCGGGATTAATATAAGCAGTCTGGATTCCGTGAGTCGGAGAGTAGATGGCAGGGATGGTATCAATGTCAAGGAAAACACGGGCCTTTTTAGCCTGCGTTACATCCTGTATTATGAAATATCCATTCCTATCACTGACAGCATTTTGGTAACTATCGAGGATTACCTTTACATCTTCAATACCCGGTTCTCCAGGGTCTCTTACTGCATTGGCATTGAAATCAAGAAAGACCGTACCATGAACCCCACCCCGCTCAGGATTGATCCGGTTATTAGTAATACGTGCAGGGTAACCATCTTTAAAACTGAACAGCTCATCAAACTCAAGGAGAAAGACAAACCTCCATTCATCATTTTCAAAACGGTTCTGAAGCCAAATCCTGCTTCTGCCGGCTGCATCACACCGATACTCAAACCGGTTTTCCCAGAATAGTTTCTCAATATCCATATCATAACCCAAATCAGTAATGGCCTGAAACAGATAACTTTTGCGAATCCTGAATGAATGGGATAATGATGTCCTCCGGCGCTCTTCATATTCCATATACGACAGTCCCACACTATTATTTTCAGTTACATATTTCCGTACGGCAGTACTTACCGAAGGGGTTTTATTCATCGGAAGACCCGGCAACCTCAGACCGGATAGAAAATCAGAATGTTCACCGGTTACTAAAGAGTCGCCTCTTGAAACAACTGCATCAAGACTCAAGTCAGAAAGCGGAGTCACTACTATCTTGTATGTATAAAGGGCTTTCGGCTCTCCTTCCCAGTCCGGTGAGACCCTGTTGACATCAAATGCGATAGTTGACCGGGGAAGTAAGCTTGACGTAATCTCCATGTTCTGGAAATTAACAGAGAGGGTATCATTACGCTCATGACGGAGGTTGTCCCTCACCATGCCTGAGGCAACTCCGACCTCTGTTTTTTGATATGGCCGCCACTTCCCATTCAGAACATATCCCTCCCTGTCGTGCAGCAGAATATTTTCCCCATTAAAAAAGTTTTGTCCATAACTAAAGTATTGAACATGAATGTCAGTATTTCTTTGCGGGTAAATATCCCCGTTCAGCTTGTAGGCAAAATCATCATGTAATTCACTCTCATCCCTGCTGAAGGCAAGGTCACCAGACAGAACAAGAGAATCAAACAATCTCCATGATGATTCAACCCCAAGGTGGTTACTGTCTCTTGGAAAAGGGTAAGAGTTATAAATGTCTCTCTGGGCCGCCAGTATGCCGCCGATGGTTAGATCCTCTGTTATGCCATATAGCACCCTTCCGTAGACTAAGGAGCCGTGTGCTGCCCATCTATCGTCTTCCCTCTTACTGCCTAATCCTGCAATATATGCAGCACTGCCGGCAGGAAGGAGCATTGAACTGCCGAGTATCCTTTTGTGCAAATCTGTTTTGACTCCGTCAGGGTCAGTAATAATAATATGGATATCATGCAGTATCCCCGGCGGGAGTTTTATTTCAGTAAACCGGTAAGCCCCGGTTATTGATTTCTGTGTCTCTATGATCCGATCATTGACAATTAACTGAACATCAGACCCTGAAGGCGCCGGCCCTTCAAATACGTAAGGCTGAATAAAATACCTGTTCAGACCTGTTAGTGTTTTGTTGTATTGTAATGAACCTGCCTCATCAAACGTATTTGCTGAGTATCCATTTACCCGTATCCCGGCTGCCTTTACAACCGGAAATATTAAATCATTCAGCCCGAATATGGAATCTCCTGCTGTGATTTCTGTGTTGGGGAATCGATAAGTCCAATCAACCTTCTCTAACATGAATGTTGCTTCATTTTTTATGGACGGATGATCCTTTTGTCCGACAAAGACCGGCGGCTGAGTAATCTGAAGTCTGTATTCTCCTCCACCAAGATTACCCCATAGGTTTTGTTGGAACGAATCCAATATCAAACCCTTTGATTGGATATTATCACCTGATGACATCTGGGATCGCAGCCTGAATTCAGCAAAATCAAGAGAGTTTTTTTTTGGATGAGAAGGGGGATGTGCCTCCGGAAGTGTATCTGTAAATTCATAAGCAGAAATCGCAAGGAGAGAGGAATGTTTCGGAAGTTTCCATAGATCCATAGCAAACTGCCCCATCGGTTTAGCTTCAAAACCGTAATACTCCTCATTCCACTTCACGCTTATAGGAAATATGCCGGATACCATATCAGCCGGCAGATATATTTCCCTCTCCATTGTTATGTCAGAAATTGCCGGTATAAGCTCTATTGATTTTATGTCGTCATTAATCCTGACCTCTTTTTTAAGTATGTTCAATACCACCTTTAAATTACCTGATGGTTCAAAGAATATTTCATTTTCTTTTGTGACCTTTTCAATATTGAATACCCTCAGCAGTCTTTGCAAGGGGAGGAAACGTTTATGAGAAACAGTATCTACAATTATATCGAGGTCTTCTATCTTTAAGACCTCCCATGGCTTATTCCCAATTAATATAAAACCGACTACCTCTGTTTTAAATTGTTTACTGCCGGGCTGCGCTCTTGGTGATTCCTCTTGACTATCTTCTATAGAACTATCTATAAGGCTTTGCGGGGTTACTTGATCTTCACTCGAAAATCCATCCGGCGGGGTAAGAAAACCCCGCCTATCCATGCCTATGTTGAGGATAGGCGGGCCATTCTTGTCCTGCTGATTTTCATCGGAATACGGTTGCACCTCTGCTCTGCTGTGAATAGGCGTAAGTATGACGCATATAACAACAATAAATATGACAAGGTATAATATTCTGCTTCCAGTACATTTCCCCTCATCACAAAGAAGACTTCCATATAAACCGGCTTTCATTTGAAATGGCCTTTTTCAACTGAGGACCATTAAATCTAATATTGATCTTATAATTTCCCTCAGGCATTGTTATCTCTTTGGTTACTGAAAACTTCCTGTCTGACCCTGGAAGAATATAAGACTTTCCGAGCGAGCCTTTTTCAACTACTTTATCCGACTCATCAGTTATTTCATATTCACCGGTAATCAGTATGCGGCCGTCGCCGTTATTAATGACCGTTGCATCAATGCCGGCGGCCTTCTCATTTTGATTTACAATAATCTCTTTAACCGAACCATCATAAATAACATCTCCTGACTGTCCAAAGATTGGTACCAGTATTGTGGGTATGACCTCTATCTTTAATTCACGACCTGCGGCGTCCTTACCTATTGCTTCTGATGTATTTAATGATTCTAATTCCATTGCTGCCCAGTATTCTCCGGATGGTAAATTCCCTTGTGGGAGGATAACGAAACGGATAGTCCTTTTTGTTTTTGGGGAAACTGAAAATTCCTCCGGATTGAACTTAATCCATTGGGCAATAGAATGTTCATCAGGCGGTATTTCCCTGACGCCTCCGTCTTTTAAGAAGGTAAAGTGAATCGCCTTAATCCTGTATCGCTCCTCCTTATCTCCGACATTTGTAATCATGAAGCTGCCGGCCGGCCTGCCCTTATCCAGACGTATATCAATAAATGCAGGAGATATGGCAATCTCAGCATTGGATATGCCGATTAGAAGCAATAAGACAATACTAAACGTGTATGATGCTATTAATATATAGCGGATCATTTTAATCATCCTTGAGAGGCTCTTGCAAAAGCACAAAAATGCTGTCATTCCCGCATGTCCCCCGCTGATTGTCTGCGGGGGCAAGCTTAAGCGGGAATCTATTGTATTATTACAGAAAATCATATCTGTCCCCGAATGCCTCTATCGGGGATAGAAGATTTCGGGGATGACAGAGACCTTTGCAAGAGCCTCCTTGTTTATTCAGTTTTAAATTTTCAGAAGTATAGTGATTGGCACGAATATATACAACAAACTTCTAATCATAATCTATTCACGGCACCAACATTGCGATGAATTTTACCTTACCGCTGTACTCGCCCATTGGTTTTTCAGGGTCTCCCTGATTCCAGGTAACTGTTATATAAACATCCTGACTGAAGTGACCGTTCTGGCTGCTTTCAAAATGAATCTGATTAGTTGCCAGACCCGGATATGCACCAATGCTGCAAGGACCACCGCTATAGATTGCGACATTGCTAACCCCGGCCATTGGACTTGCATCTGTCGGGTTGATCGGCACACCGGCAGACAGGTTAAGCGGAATCGGCGCAACACTTGGATTAGTCGGGTCATCCCCTTTATACAGCTCTGATGCACATACTGACAGGTTCACGTCTTCCTTATTTGCATCAACACGGAAGCCTATAACAGCGTTAAAGTCCCCCATCTGAACTGTTCCGGCATTAACAATAGGAGTCAGAACACCTACAGCGATATTAGGATTAACAGTAGCATAAACATGGGCCTCAGCCGAACCGCTTGTATCAGCATACGCAGCAGGGACAGTTGTAGCGGCTACTATCCCGATTGTCAGTAAAGAAACTACACTTAGTATTAATTTCTTCATGGTATTCACCTCCTCTCCTTTGAAAACATCAAAGGAAAGACAATAATTAAGTTAACATCCAATTCGTGCCAATCACCCCCCTTCTGAAGGTATAAAACAATTATTTGTATAATATGCTCGTAATTCCCCCATGATAAAAGCGGGTATATAGTGTTTATCAGAGATGAATATTCCTGTCCACGAGTCATTTTATCGTGGAACTGATGGATGGAACTTTTTAAAGAAGATGTAGTTTTTATATGAGACGAACTATTTAGTATATAAAAGCATTATCTATGCCACTTATAATTTAGTATGAACCCTTCGACAAGCTCAGGGTGACAACATTGGTGTCATGGTAAGCCTGTCGAACCATGACGAACAGCCAGTTAGGAGATTTTTTCTGATGAACCGTCATGAACGGGGCGCTCACAAAGGGAAATGAAAATAGTAAACAGTAAGCAGTGAGCAGTAAACAGGAAAGGCAGTCTTTATCTGCTAACTGCTTACCGCTTACTGCTTACTTGGGGTCATTTTCGGATGAACTCCCATGAACCGAGGGTTCACAAAGGG
>JACRGV010000009.1 GCA_016212215.1 Nitrospirota bacterium | reverse complement strand
GTCAGACGGTCTGCTGTATCATAGATAGAGGTCGTTACATTGCCACCAGGTGAAGTGACTGTCTGCTGCTTCCCATCAGGATAATAAGTGTAAGATGTAGTCTCGCTCATCGGGTTTGTCTCACTGACCAACTGTTTCAGTGCATTATAGCTATATGTGGAAGTGTTACTATTGGCATCTGTAGAGGCTGTGCGGTTACCAACTGCATCATATCCGGTTGTACTCACGGCATCATTCATATCCGGTATGCAGGAGGTGTCTCCAACCTTTCTGATAACAGATGTATTACGATCCAAAAGGTCATATACATAGCAGGTTACCTTTCCATTTGCATCTGTTACCTTTGTGCGGTTCCCAACAGCATCATAAGAATAAAGGGTCATATTACTAAGTGGATCAAAAACAGCCGTGACCCTGTTCAGGCTGTCGTAGGCATAAGTCGTTGTGTTACCGTTGGCGTCTGTCTGTGTAATGCGGTTTCCATCGTTATCATAAGTGTAACTGTTGGTATTCAGCATGGGATCGGTCACTAATATCAACCGGCTAAGGGCATCATAGGTATATGAGGTGGTATTCCCGTTGGCATCTGTTGAGGTCATACGGTTCCCGATAATGTTATAGCTTGAAGAAGTGGTGATGTTAATGCCTGCAGGGTCTATGATTTGCCCTGTTTGATGTCCATAGGCATCATAAGAATAAGTAGCAAGATTCAGGTTTGCGTCTGTCATAGATATCCTCTGACCTGCTATATCATAAGCATAAGCCGTGGAGTTGCCAAGAGGGTCTGTTACGCTGGTAAGATTGCCGTTAATATTAAATGCATAAGTAGTAGTATTCAACTCAGGGTCTGTTACAGAGGTAACATTGCTGAAGACAGGGTCATAAGTATATGATGTCGTCCTCTGTACCAGAGTGGCCACTGCCTCTGTCTTTGTGAGGACATTTCCTTTTGCATCATTTGTATAATTTTTCTTGTCCCCATTTTTATCTATAACAGAGGTAAGAAAATTATTTGGATTCCATGTATAGTTTGTACTATTTCCAAAAGGGTCTTTCACCTTGATAACTCTGCCATTGGTGTATGAGTCATAAGTATATATTGTCTGTCTTCCGAGTGCATCGCTAACAACGGCAGTCTTTGTTGTGGGGTTATAGTTGAAGGTATATGTTGACCCGCTGCTTGTGACACTCCCTACCCCTTCGCCAAAACCGGGAAAGGTAGTGTATGTAAAATATGTAAGATTGCCATTGGGGTCTGAGACCCCTGTTAGTCTTGAGTTTGCCCCATAAGTGTAGGAGGTTATCTTTCCAAGCGGGTCAGTTGCAGAGGTGAGGTTGCCGTTAGCATCATAAGCATAAGTCCAGACCCTCATAGCAGGGTCAGTGATGGTGCTGACCTTGTTATTCCCGCCATAAGTTAGTGTTACTACCCTTCCTGAGGCATCCGTAATTGTTGTCAGCAGACTGCCGGGATTGTATGTAAATGTCAGGGTATTTCCATACGGCTCTGTTATTGAGGTAATATTTTTATGTAATGAATTGTCAAAATAGAATTTAATACCACGCTTTGTGGAGAGCCTATATTTGGTTGGAACATATTCTTCCAGTTTATCTGTAATCCCTGCCGGAGGGATGAAGGTTATCCCGCTCTTTGTAAAGGTATCGAGCCTGCCGTCTCCTCTCAGGATGGAGATGTTGCCATTGGTATGGACAAAGTAATTGATCCCGTAGGAAAATTGCCACCCTTTGCCAAAAGGGGTATCAAGGAGGCGTAGCTGACTGTTGTAACTGAAGTGTATCTCAAGAGGGAGTCCCTTGCCCTGAAGGGTAACGTCTGCCCTGGAGCAGTAAAGGTTGCCATTATACGTCTGTACTGCACATCCTGCTGAAAATGGTGAACCTGCAAGGCCGTTCAGCTTTGTCCCGTCATTGGCCGTAGTGCCGGTGTAGCCGGAGTAGGTAGAAGCATGGGAAATGTCAGGAGATAGAGAGAAGAGGGAAGTCAGAAGAAAGAGGTAAGAAGTAAGTAGAATAAAATATGAGGTACGGATTCTGGATAACGTCTTCAGCATAAATATGTTTAGCATAAACATTCACCTCACCCTGAATTTATAATTGCATTTTATGTATTAATGGTAATCAGAATAGCACAGCCATATTGGGTTGTAATCACCCGCACGGGTATTTCTAATACCCACTTGGGTATTTTTATACCAGTCCCCGGCGGATGGCTTCTACTGCGGCTTTTGTGCGGTCGTTTACCTGGAGTTTTCTGTAGATGGATTTAAGATGGGCCTTTACTGTATCCCTGCTGACATATACTGTTTTTGCAATATCTTCATTGCTGTATCCTTCAGCAATCAGGCTTAGTATCCTCTTTTCACTTGCTGTAAATACGGCACTATCAGCCTGTTTTTTTATTCTGCCGGATAGCTTGTCTTTTTCAAGGATAATGTTTGCGAGAAATGGGGAGAAAAACACTTCTCCTTTATATGTTGATTTAATGATATTTACAAGTTCTACTTTGTTTATCCTTTTTACTATGTAACCATCCGCGCCTGAGGCCATTACCTTATAAACATGGTCATCGTCTTCATAAGAAGTAAGTGCCAGCATCCTTTTTTCAGGAAATTTGTGTTTGATGAGCTTTATTGCCTCTATACCGTTCATTTCAGGCATATCAAGGTCCATAAGAACTACATCAGGATTTAACTCCCTAACCTGAATCATTGCATCTTTACCATTCTGTGCATCACCCACAACTTCAATCTCATCCGTGTTCCTCAGTAAGGAACAAAGACCTTCCCTGAAAAGACGGTGGTCATCTACAACAAGAACCTTAATCTTCATCCGAAAATCTCCTCCGGCGGGGTAAGAAAACCCCGCCTATCCCTATCTACGAGGATAGGCGGGACATTCTTGTCCCGCTGATTTTCTTAATATTTTGATCATTACCTCTTGCCTCAACCATCAACCGTCAACCTCCAACTTTCAGCCCATAGCCTTCAGCCTACCTACCTATTTTTGTAACGGCAGTGTGAAGACAAACCTGCTCCCCCTTCCCCTGTACACAGGAGACTCTGCCCATATTTTCCCGCCATGTGCCTCAATGATCTGCCTGCAATACGTTAATCCAAGCCCTAATCCTATTTTACTGCCGGCCTTCTTTCTCTCTACCTGATAGTATTTTTCAAATACCTTATTTAGGTCATTTCTGGGGATTCCTACGCCCTGGTCAGTAATGCTAATCTTAATTTGGGGTAGAAGTTTATTTGTAAATCCCTGCGGCGGGGTAAGAAAACCCCGCCTATCCAGATATGTATCAAGGATAGGTGGGACATTCTTGTCCCACTCATTTTCATTCCCCTTTTTGACCGCCCCGCTCATGAGGGGGAGGATGGAAACAGTTATTGATATTTTCCCATTCCTCGGGGAGAACATGACGGCATTTTCAAGGAGATTAATAAGAACACGTATTATCCTGTTCTCATCTGCAATCAATGGAGGAACCTGTTTTGGGAGTTTCAACCCTGTCTTTATACCCTTGTCTTTTGTCAGGGTTTGGACTAATCTCACAGCAGATTTTATTATACCTGTTATTTCTACCTCTCTTTTATTCAGCCTGAACTTATTACCCTCATGTCTGTAAATATCCAGAACATCATCAATAAGATGAAGTAACAGTTCACAGTTATCCCTTGTCTCACATAAAATCTCCTGAACAGGGGTTTCAAATTTCTTTTGTGTGGATGAACAATTAAGAAGGGTCTCAAGTGTATGTGCAGTTGCAAGTACAGGGTTTCTTATATCATGTGTCAACATTCTAAGCAGGTCATTCTTCATCTGCTCTGCTTTGTAAATCTCTGTTATGTCTCTTGCGGCTAATATTGCATTCTCAACATGTCCGTTTCTGTTCATTACAGGATATGAAGATATCTTATAACTTAATTCATCTCCTGAACTGTTTTTATATTGCCTCTGAATGTGAACTACTTCTCCGGTTACAAATGTGGTTGTTGCAGGACAGTCAGGACAGATTGAATCTCGGTTCTCAAATATTCTGTAACAATACAGTTCATTATTCTCTATTAAATCCCTGCGATCTCCTAAAGCAGCCTTATTAAAATGGAGTATCTTATACTCCCTGTTTATAAGTATTATCCTGTGTTTTATTCCATTTAATATTGTCTCAAGATAGTCCTTTTCCTTCAGTGTTTCAGCAAGCCTTTTTCTCAATGCTGATGATAACTTCATAAATCACCCCGTGTTGATGCTAAATGAAAAAAAAGGAAAGGTTAAACGTACGGCTAAATATAACAGAAGTAAAATTGGTAAGCAAACGTCAGAAATTACATACGGTAAGTAATATGCGCCGGCACACGGGTTCCTATTTCTAACAACCCGATGGATTCTGCGGACATCCATTTTAAATTCAGATTCTTGATTCTATACTTAGGGTCTGTCATAAAATAACCTATACATTTATGCATCTCATCTTCCGGCCATCTTTGTGTGCTCATCAATCGCAACCCCTCAGCGTAGATTCAACTACGCCTTCGGGTTTGCTCAATCGGTCGCACTCAAACCTGACCGAAATCTGAGCGCCTAAATGCACAAGTTATTTCATGACAGACCCTTATCATGGATGTCCCCAGAATCCCCCGGGTCAAGACAAAATCATAAATAACTCTTGATTTAATTAATCGTATTTTATAATATATCGTATAATAGCAACAGGAGGTCTTTATATCATGCGATTTATCGGACGTGAGAATGAACTTGAAGCCTTAATCCAACGATATGATAGTGGCAAAGCCGAACTTTTTATAATGTACGGCAGACGCAGAATAGGCAAATCCGAATTGTTGCTGCACATTGCAAATGGGGCAAAACGGGCAAAAGGGGCAAAAGGGCGGCGGCATGTCTATTATGAGGCTTCGCTGCAGGATGAGGCTTTAAACCTGAGGGACTTTCAGCATAGCGTTGTGTCGTCCCTTCCCGGGGATGCTGTGCTTTCCGGTGTCGCATTCCATGACTGGCACGGGGCTTTGACTTTGCTTGCAGAGAGGGCAAGGACAGAACGTCTTCTCGTCATATTAGATGAGTTCCCGTATCTGTGCAAGGGGAATCCGGCTCTTCCGTCCATCATCCAGAGGTTTTGGGATAACACAGGCCGCCACACGAAGATGTTCCTTATCCTTTGCGGTTCGTCCGTATCTTTCATGGAAGACGAGGTACTGGGAGAAAGGTCACCGCTTTTTGGAAGACGTACAGGTCAGTTGAAGCTAGAGGGGCTGAGACCGGCCTCTGTTTTTAAGTTTTCCGAAGGGTGGCCTGTACGTGACCGCCTTAAAACTTATGGAATTTTTGGGAACATCCCTGCTTACCTTAACCTGATTGAAGAAAAAACCAAACTCGCGGATATGCTTACAGCAACTGCCTTTTCTCCTACAGGGTTCCTGTACAACGAGGTTTTTTTCATCCTCCAGCAGGAGTTACGGGAACCGGCCAGATACAATTCAGTGCTGAGGGCACTTGCTGAAGGCAAGACATCCATAGGGGAGATCGCAAACATATCCGGGTGTGAAAATACCCCAACGGCTGCCCGCTACCTGACGACCCTGATTGAGCTTGGAATAGTGGAAAAGACAGCGCCCTTCTTCTCACGTGCGCCGGAAAAATCACGCAACAATCGTTACCGCATTTCAGACCATTTTATCAGGTTCTGGTACAGGTTCGTACTGCCGAACCAGACTGCAATAAGATCTATGAGCGGAAAAGCAGTGGTAAAAAATGGTGTACTCCCATTTCTTGATGATTTCATGGGCGATGCATTTGAATCCCTTTGCAGGGATTTTCTGGTTTATGACTGGTTACCAAAAAGTGAATTGTATATTAAGCGGATTGGGAGGCACTGGGACAGGGATTTTGATATTGATATCTGTGCAGAACTCGGAGACGGTTCACTGATCATGGGTGAGTGCAAGTGGGGTGAACCGATTACCTACGGTTACCTGGAAAAACTCAGGATACGTGTGAAGTCCCTGATAGCGGATCATGAGGTAAGGCTTGCCCTATTTTCAGGGCGCGGTCTTTTTTCAAAGGAACTACGGGAGGCAAGTACGAGAGGAGAGGTGATGTTAATCGGGCCTGACGAACTGATTCAGGAGAAAGGTAATCCTGACTTATCCGGTTAAGTTGTATAAATCACATTTGAATGGGATGAGGTCAAAGCGAGAGCAGATTTAAAGAAGCATAATGATCAGCCTAAAACAGAAAATCCCCCCATAACTCCACATAATTACAATGTAAGAAATTACATACGGTAAGTAATATGCGCCAGCACACGGGTACCTATTTCATCACCGAACCAGTGTTCCCTGTGGACATTGTTAAACAGATTGAATACTGATAAAGCAATATCCATCTTATTTTTTAATACACTATATTTAATCTGTAGATTAGCAAGTGTATAAGGGTCTGTTGTATCAGATACTAAAAGTTTTGGCGGCATGTTTGAATCATATTCAATCTTTGAGACGTAATGTATCATCAGATTTGCTGATAAAGAGTCACTGATATGAAGACGGATTCCGCCATTAACCTTATGTGCAGGATTGTTTCGTATCACCCTTTTATTATTATATCTATGTAACTTTTGATTTGAATAATTAAAGAAGGTTGTAAACCGTTCATTTAATAATAGCTCCCCGTTGATTTCACCGCCGTAAACCCCATAATTAAATTTATTAATATTAGGGTCTGCCTCTACATCTATCAGGTCAGTTAATCTGTTATAGAAGAAGTTAACATCTCCTTTCAACCTTTGAAATAAAAGCGTGGAATATCCTGCCTCATACGTAAGAATCTTTTCATAAGCAAGATCAGGATTTGCACCATAAAGAGCAAATATTTCAAATGGGGTAGGTGACCTGTATGCCATACCGGAAGATATACGAAAGGTATTATGGGGCACCGGTTGATAAAGAATTGCTGCCCTTGGGCTTATGGTATTATCAAAGATTGTATGGCGATCATATCTTGCACCGATTATCACAGTAACCGGTTTCACAGGCCGCCACTCTTCCTGTAGAAAAAGTCCGGTCATACTCAATGGGCGGCGTGTAGCAGGATCTATGAAAGGTCCTCCTGCATCATTATGACGATAATTAACCCCGCCAATTATCTGGTGTGAATTCCCTAAGTCCAATCTATAATTCCACTCAAGGTTATATAGTTCAGAGTTAATGTCAACAACAAATGGTAATGGATTATCCGGGTCGTTTTGCCCGCTTATATCCAAATAATTTATCTTGATGTCATATTTATTCCAGTAAGCCCTGAATTGTGAATTTTCCCCCTCATAATTGAATTGCAGATAGTCATATTGAATATCCGTATCACCCCAACCGTCATCAAACCTTGGTCCATCATAAACCGGAAGCTCACTTTTTCCGCCGGCAAGAATGGCCCTTCTTTTTTGGGAAAGCCGGTATTCAATCATTACATTGCCGCGTGAGACATCAAGCCCCTGTTCACGGCCATCTACATGAAACCTTGCATCTTCCCTGCCTGGAAGTGTATCTGCCCGGCTATAACCAACAGAAAATCTGTAGGCTATCCCATTATTTTCCCCTTCATGAATCAGATTCCCTATACCTGTCCCAACCTGCCCGCCGACTGCTGATATAGTTGTACCTTTCATACTGCCGGGTCGTTTTGTAATTATATTCACTACACCGTCAAAGGCATTCGCCCCCCACATGGCTGAGCCTGGCCCCCGGATTATTTCTATATGGTCAATCTCTTCCAGTGATATGGGGATCGCGCTCCATATTACTGTATTCTGCACCTCTTCCTGAAATGTACGGCCGTCTATAAGGACAAGGAGTTTGTCGGCAAGTAACTGATTGTCTCCTCTGATACTAAGATTAAATTCCGGGGTGCTTGTCTGCATAACTTCCATACCAGGTACCATTCTCAAAATATCAGGAATCGTTGTTGCCCCTGAGTGCATAATCTCTTCAGATGTAATAACGGTTGTGGTTGATGGGGATTCACTCACCGGCTGTAAATATTTAGAGGGGGTAATTACCATCTTTTCTTCTGAAAAAAGTGCAAGTAAATCCTCCATATCACCGCTTATATCACCGGCATAAGAATATGAGTATGAGAGAAGAATGGATAGTATAACAAACAGCTTAATTTGCAGTAATCGTTTTACAATAGTGTTCATCCGCCCCCTCCGGCGGGGTAAGAAAACCCCGCCTATCCATATCTATGAGGATAGGCGGGACATTCTTGTCCCGCTGATTTTCTTGTCATGGTTCGACAGGTTCACCATGACACCATGGATGTCATCCTGAGCCCTTCGGCTTCGCTCAGGACAGGCCTGTCGAAGGATAATTTAATTTTCAGTCCCTTTGTGTCTTTGTGTGAGAAATGGTTTTTCAAAGTGGAAGGATTATATATTTTCTTATTGAAAGAGGCAAGATTATTTATGGGTGAGTACACCTGCTTCTTCCCTGACCTCGTTGACTACAGGATTAGAGATGTTATCTCCTGAAAACTGAAGGTCAGCTATAGTCAGTATTTCAAGCGGCCTGACATAAGCCGTATAAATAAGATATATCAAACAGACTGCTCCGCCTGCACATAAGATGGTAAGCCCGAACAGTAAAAGAAAAATCCTTCTGATCTGTTTGTTTAAAGGGGCCGTGGACAACCCTATCTGCACTAAACCAAGCTTCATTAGTCCCGTATTCTTTGATTTTGAAATATTGTTTTCCTCAAGGAGCCACTCAGGGACACTGCTTGCGTGGATCCATGATGATGTTACCGGCACATAAAAATAATAAATATCATCACCCTTACCTGAGGCAACAAGTTCACTAACAGGGGTTTCTGAATCAATAACCTTCTTCCAATGAGTTGTGGATACTAATCCATTTTTCTTGTTGTATGTTGAACCTAAGATGTCCTTCCGGATAAGAAGTTTACCTTCAGAATTTAAAATACTGACATTTATAACCTCCTCGACCTGCAGTACCCCAAGCACTAATTCCTCAAGCATAACCCTGTCTTCAGAATAAACCCCGTATCTACTGTTATGTGCGAGGTTCTTTGCCAGATTAAACCCCTGGTTAATAAAATTTTCCTTCATAGTATTTCTGATTTGGTAAAAAGATACGAATGTAAGAACTGCACAGGCCGCTGTTATTACCAAACCTGAGAGAATGAGTATCTTTATTTTTAGTGAATATTTATTCATATATCTTCTTAGTATTAGATTGCCGCTGGATTTTACCTACATTCGTCTCCGGCGTATACAACTCTATCCGGTATGACTTTGTGGAACGAACATGGTCTGCGTTAATTTCAATGCCTATCTTTTTAGCAATGCCGGGATTAATCAATGTCCGTATCTTTTCTGAAAGGGTCACCGGAATCTTTGCCGGGCTCTTACCCCTTAGAATATCAATTGCCAGACGGCCGGCCTGTTCCCCAACTGAATGATAATCAGGTAAAATTGCCATAACAGCCCCCTTCCTTACCATTTCATCTGAAAAGGATATTACAGGGGTGTTGTTTTCAAGGGCAGTCAAAAATATAAAGTCAATGGATTCTGCTGTAACAACAGTGCTGTCGGGAATCATCCAGAGGAGATCTATTTTATGCTGAATAGCCCTGAGCGCATCCGGAATCTGTTTTTCAGATGTTACCTCTTCTGCTATAAGTGTTAAGCCTGACCTTTGAGCAGCAATCATAGCCTGATTCACAGTCTTTCCGGATTTAACCGGATCAAATAAAACTCCTATTCTTTTTGATGAAGGGAAAAAATCCTTTATTCTCATAAAGGTGTCCATTGGATTGGTTTCCAGACTTACTCCTGTTATATTTCCCCCTGACAGAGATAAACGCAGCGGATCATAAACCATGCAATAAACAACCGGAGTTTGAGAAAAATTTTCTTTCGCCATCCTAGCTGCATATAGTCCAATCGTAAGTATAAGGTCAGGAGGGTCTTTCTTTAATGCGATAATAATATCAGCAGATTCATCCGGCCTGCCTTTCAGGTCATACTCACTTACCTTTCCCCTATATATCTTCTTAAAGCCATCCAATGCCTGCTGATAAATAGGCAAATCCTGACTTTTGATAACAGCAATCTCAGAACAGAATGCGGTACCGACACTTACAGCAAAATAAAAAACAGAAAAGATGAGTATAATCCGGAGCTTATTATTCACTGATAACCCCAATTAATTCTGAAATAAGTTGAACAGATTATATATGCCCATAATACAGCATGTCAATTAGTAAAGTCATTATTAAATTACTGCAATTACAGTACCAGTTACTATTTCTTATCGTCCTTGTCTTCTTTTTCTGTACTGTCAATTAATCTTTGTCTTTCCTCAGGGGTGAGAGGCGGGGCAGGTTTCTCATAGTCAACATTTGTATCCTGTTTAATCTCTTCTTTATTTAAAGGATAAGTGCCTTCTGTTTGTTTATGAAGATTTTTGATTGAATCAACATTCTTTTCTTTTGACTGATAATTGCAGGAGGTGGAAAATAAGGTAAGGATTGAGATTGAGAATAAGATTGAGATATGTATAATCTTATGTTTCACTCGGAAATACCCATAGCTCACCCTCCCCCTAACCCCTCCCGTCAATGGAGGGGGGAAAGCTAAAAATAGGGAAGTGGCAGCCAATCTTTACTTCTAACTTCTTGCTTCTAACTTCTTGCTGCCCTTTGTCATGGATTACATCATTATCACAGCATGGGAGCGAGGCATCGGCAGGACCTGCCGGTATAGGAACATTAACCCATATAGCGCCGCCATTTGTAGAATATGATGCATAATTATTTCCTGTATAAAAAACTTCTGCCCCTTCGCTTGCAGCAGCAGGTTCAGCAAGAACACTTCCTCCTGCACCATTGGCAATGGTATTTTTGTTATTTCGGCTTATAGTAATCGTACTTGGTATTTCCATTATAGCAGGGTCAATCAGGTTGACCTCCCTGCCTTTCTTTAATGGAAGACCTGCAGGACTTGCCGGACTATTATCAACCATTGAATCTATCAACTCCCGCTGGTCAAGCCATTGCTGACGCACAGCCTCAATCTCTCCTGTAGAAAAGATTGCCGATGCCGGCAGTTCTGTATTAACATCTGCATCCCTTGAAATTGTTTCTTAAGAAACTGAAGATGCCTCCGGGGCCGTCTGTGAATAGCCTTTTTGCGGTATGAAAAAACTACCTGTAATCCCTGAAAGTAACAGGGATAATACTATTAGCTTCTTTTTCATGGCACTATCCTCCTTTTTGTATATTATATCTCAAACATTACATGAAATACTTCAGAAAAATTCCTTATTATTCTTTCCTCAACAGTTGATATATCCGGCACTCTCTCAATAATTTCTTGAATAGACATCATCTTTACATCTTTAATATTGCATGGAATTATCTTTTCATAAGGACTCAGGTCATTGTTTACGTTTATTGAAAACCCATGCATAGTGAACCCCTTTATAATCCTGACGCCGATACAACCTATTTTTTTGTTATCCACCCACACACCTGTATATCCATTTATCCTTTGTGATTCAATCTGAAAGTCTTTAAGGGTTTTTATAATTACATCTTCAAGCATCCTCAGGTATGTATGAAAATCAGGGGTGTAAGACTTTAAATATAGAATAGGATACCCCAATATCTGGCCTGGCCCGTGGTAGGCAGCACCTCCTCCCCTGTCTACAAAATAGATAGATGCGCTATTAACGTCTCCTTTCTGAGGAGACTCTTTGAGCAACGGTTGTGCTATCTCACTTGGACGCTCACTTGAACGGCCGAACGTGTAAGTCGGGGGATGCTGCAGCAGGACTAAGGTATCTTCAATCTCATTGTTGGACCTTGCAAAGAATAGTTCTCTCTGGATATCCCATGCCTTACCATACTCCACCAAACCCGGACGCATCAGCAGACACCTTTTCAATCTTACCTCTCCATCCTTCCAGATCTTCTTTAACATCTGCCATGAACCGGTCAGCCTGTGCACCGTCAATAACGCGGTGGTCAAATGAGAGGCTTAGATAAACCATGTCCCTGATTGCTATGGCATCACCTATAACAACAGCCCTCTTCATAATTGCACCGATTCCTAGTATTGCTGTTTGTGACGGCAGAATTATTGGAGTCCCAAACAGACTCCCTCCAATGCCATAGTTAGTGATAGTAAACGTCCCATCCTGCAGGTCTTCCAATCCGAGGTTCTTCTCTCGTGCACGCTTTGCGAGTTCCTGGCTCTCTCTTGCAAGCTCTACCAGTCCCTTTTTATCAGCATCTTTAATAACAGGGACTATAAGGCCGTCCTCCAATGAAACAGCTATCCCGATATTTATATATTTTTTAATTATAATCTCATTTCCATTCCACATAGCATTAAGTATGGGATACTTCCTGATCGTTGAAGTAACAGCATTAATAATAAAAGGAAGAAAGGTGAGGTGAACACCATGTTCTTTTAATATGATGTCTTTATTCAAAGACCTGAATCGGGTGATACCTGTCAGGTCTGCTTCGAATGTTGTTGTGACATGAGGTATCTCTGTTTTACTTTTAACCATCCTCTCTGCAATGATCCTTCGCTTATTGCTCAAAGGAATAATCTCTTCTCTTGTTTCAGGTTTTATTGCCTCAACAGGAGATGGTTTTGCAATAGCAATAAGCGGCATCTTTTGGGTTCTCTCAACATAGTCCAGAATATCATCTTTCGTAATCCTGCCCCCTGCACCTGTACCGGTAATCTTATTAATCTCATCCAGGTCAATACCGTATTCTCTGGAGAGGCGTTTTACGAGAGGGGTAAATATATTTCTTTGCTCTTGCTCACCCCCACCCTGGCCCTCCCCCGTCAAGGGGGAGGGGACAAACGAAGGAACTCCCCTCAAGGGAGGTGAGATAAGCTTAGCACCCTCTCCCCCCGTTTGCACCATTAATTTCCCCTCCCCTCGCGGGAGGGGATTAAGGGGAGGGGGTATTTTTTCATCATCCTTAAATTCCTCAATAAACGCAATAACTTTCCCTACAGGAACGGTCTCATCTTGCTTGTGAACTATGGTTTTTAATATCCCTGAGAAAGGTGACGGTATTTCAGTGTCAATCTTATCTGTACTGATTTCAACAAGGGGATGGTCTTTCTCTACTCGCTGACCTTCATCAACAAGCCACTTTAATATCGTCCCTTCAACAACGCTTTCACCCATCTGTGGCATTATTATTTCATGCATTGAAAAACAACCCCATCCCCACCCTAACCCTCCCCTTGAAGGGGAGGGAATTTTAGATCATATAGCAATCTAACTTCTAACTTCTTGCCTCTTGCTTCTACCTTCAGCCTTCAGCCTATGCTTAATAAGCTGCCAGTCTCCTCGCGGCCTTCACCACATCTTCTGCCTTAGGCAGATAGAATTCTTCTAATGGGGGACTGAATGGTACCGGTGTATCGGGTGCAGCGATGCGGACTACGGGGCTGTCAAGGTATTCAAACATATCCTCTGCAATTAATGCTGAGACCTCAGCGCCGATACCGCCTGTCTTTGCTGTTTCATACAGGACAATGACCTTGTTGGTCTTTTTAACAGATTTATAAATTCCTTCTTTATCAAGCGGTAAAAGTGTCCTTAAATCCACTATCTCTGCACTTATCCCGTCATCTCCAAGGGTCTTTGATGCCTCTAAGGCAATGTGCGTCATTGCACCATAAGTTATTATAGAAATATCCTCACCTTCCCTTACAACATTTACCTTTCCAAGGGGGACTACATAATCATTATCAGGGACATCCCCTTTTATCCTGCGATAAAGAAACTTGTGTTCAAAATATATAACAGGGTCATCATCCCTGATTGCAGATTTCAAAAGCCCCTTTGCATCATAAGGGTTGGATGGGGCCACGATCTTTAATCCCGGTACATTGAAGAACCACCCTTCCGGACACTGTGAGTGGAATGCACCGCCGTGTACATTTCCTCCAAAAGGCGCCCTGATAACCATTGGTGTTTTACCTCCCCACCTGTAATAATTTTTTGCCGCCACATTTACAATCTGGTCAAAGGCACAGGAGATAAAATCTGCAAACTGCATCTCAACAACCGGTCTCATCCCCATCAATGCCGCACCTATCGCAGCGCCGGTAAAGCCTTATTCAGAAAGCGGCGTATCAATAATCCTCCACCTCCCATACTTCTCATAAAACCCCTCTGTAACACGGAATGCCCCACCATAGTTTCCAATATCCTCACCAAGCAGAAACACATCCTTATCCCGTGCTAACTCTTCATCCAAAGCCTGCCGTATTGCCTCAAGATATGTAATCTCCATAACCCTCCAATTTTCGTACCTCTATTGTCATTCCCGCAGTCATTAAGCGGGAATCTGTTTTTATATAAGCTATATCCCCGATAGAGGAACTCGGGGATGACAGATGGTCCTGTCTGAGTTAAAAAATCTTGTTCCGGACTCCTACCTCCAGTCTTCAGCCTTCTTACTTCTAACTTCTTACTTCTTGCTTCTAACTTCTTACTTCTAACTTCTTACTTCTCCCCTACGCTCATCTCTACAATGCCGTTGCATACACCCCTTCCAATGCATCCCTTCCTTCAGGAAGCGGGCTGTTTTCAGCAAACTCTTCTGCGGCCTGAATCTCATTTTTTATGCGTTCGTCCAAGACCAAAAGCTCCTCTTGTGTTGCTATTTTGTTAGTTGTTAAATAATGTTCCATTTTAATTACAGGGTCTTTTTTCTTCCACTCTTCCAAAAGCTCCAGCGGGACGTATTTTGCTGCATCGTGTTCTGAATGTCCGTGCATACGCATGGTCTTACATTCAATAAAGGAAGGCCCTTCACCTGACCGTGCCCTATCATAAGCATTCTTTGCGGCATTATACACTGCAATAACATCATTGCCATCCACAACCTCCGATGGGATTCCATAAGCCAATGCACGGTCAGCGACATTTTCAATAGCCATCTGCAATTTCAATGGGGTTGAATAGGCATACTGATTGTTATTGCAGAAAAATACTACAGGCACCTTCCATACAGATGCCATATTCAATGCCTCATGGAAATCACCCCTGCTTGTGCCCCCATCTCCTGTACATGCGGCAACAACACGTTTTTCATTTCTAACCTTAAATGAAAGGGCAACCCCGACTGCAACAGGATAGTTATCAGCAAGATGACTCGGATAACCCAGAACATTCAGGTTAATATCACCGACATGCACATTTCCCTCTTTGCCGCCTGTTACGCCGGTCTTCTTACCTAAGTACTGTGCAAAAATCCTTTTAGGGGTTATGCCCCTTACAAGGTATGCCCCCATGTCCCGGAAATATGGTGCAATGACATCATTAATCCCAAGGGCGTATGAGTATCCGACAGATATGGCCTCCATACCATTGCTGGTCCATACCCCGCCAAGGATCTTTCCCTGCCGGTATAATGCTGTAACACGGTTTTCAACGCTCCGGGTCAATTTAAGATAGTAGTACAACTGAAGAAGGTCTCTCTTTTCAATATCCATCTTCCTCACCTCCTCTTAGAATTGTTGATTTGCTGAGTAATTGAAAGTTCATCCGAAAATCTCCATAGCTCACCCTCCCCCTAACCCCCTCCCGTCAAGGGAGGGGGAAAAACTTAGCATCCCTCTCCCCTGGCGGGAGAGCTGCAATTAAATTCCTACCAAATTTCTCCCCCCTCCTTTGCGGGGGGAGGCAGGAGGGGGGCTCCGGGTGAGGGGGCCTCATTTTCATGTACCTTTGTGAGCCGAAGGCTCATGGCGGTTCATCCAAAAATCAACCCCATCCCCACCCTACCCCTCCCCTTGAAGGGGAGGGAATCAACATAGCCCCCTCTCCCTCAGGGAGAGGGTTAGGGTGAGGGTGGGGTTTTCATTGTCCTTTGTGAGCGCCTCGCTCATGAGGGTTTATCAGAAATTCGATGTTAAAGCCTTGTCAATGAGCAACTGAGCCTCAACATCTAACAGGTGCCTTTTAAGTTCATTGGCATGTCCCATCTCCATCTCTGCGAGTTTATGGAACATCTTTTTTGATGAAGGTTTTAGAGCGGAAGAAGCAGCATTGTTGTAAAACTCACAGGATGCATGCTCTTTTTTGATGGCTTCTTCGAGGATTTCAATTATAGATAATTTGTCGGAGACATTGTTACCCATTTTCACTCCTCTAATATAAGGGCAAAGAAAACCCCACCCTCACCCCCCCGATAACTACTTCGGGGGCAAGCTTTAATCCTCTCCCTGAGGGAGAGGAAATTTCCCTGCCCTTCAAGGGGAGGGTTAGGGTGGGGATGGGGGTTGTTTTCGTTAGTTCTACCTTGGTTGTGAATACCCGAACACTGTTCCAGTATCAGCAAGGGCTATAAAGTTTTTAAATGAATCATCTGTCTTGAAATATAATGCCCTTCCGGATGCATCAATATATATCGCTGCCTCTGCCTTGTCTACTGTCCGCCCTGAAATCGGGTCTTTTGCAAAACGGATTGATGGATTCTGCTTTAGATTAGTAATGTATGCATCGCCGGAGGTAAAATACAATTTACCTTCCATCCGGACTGCGCTCTGTTCCGATTGTGTATATCTATTGGTTACCATATTAACTTCACTCGGTTTTACCCTCTTTAACCATGCCTGAGCAGGGCTGTCTGCGTGGCTCTTTGATGGTAATGTGTTCTTTGATTTGAGCGACTCTAACCTAACACTTGCAAGGTAATTCTGCCTTACTGATTCGAGTATCATGATTGCCTGATTTTCTTCTGCGGCATTTGTCCCTTCTGCTGCAAAAGAATTACCGCTCATGGTAACACCTGCAACACAAGCTGTCATTATGCCTGCCAGTAATAGTCTTTTAATCTGTTTCTTTCTCATCTGTTCCTCCTCTTTTTTGTTCCTGTTGTTAAGATTTAAAAAACGTATACAATGTTAATAACCTTGAGTCAATTTGTCAAGGATATTAAATAACCCAGTGGAAAATAATGCAATTTATATACCATCCAATCCTCTGTCTAATGCCCTGTAACCGATAGCCTCTGAAATATCCTGAGGCATTATCTCTTCCCTTGAATCAAGGTCTGCTATTGTCCTTGAGACCTTTAAGACCTTATCATAAGCCCTTGCACTCAACCCGAGCCTGCTTATTGCAGTCTCAAGTATCTCCATCCCTGCCTTGTTAATCCTGCAAAATTTATCAACATGATGCCCTTTCATTTCCGCATTAGAGGAAACACCCTTCTCATTATAATACCTTTTTAACTGTACATCCCGTACCTTATCTACCCTGTTTCTTACATTAACTGACGGCTCACCTGACCTTGATGACATTATTTCTCTTAGAGAAACAGGGGGGAGGCTGATGTGCATGTCAATCCTGTCCAAGAGAGGACCGGAAACTTTACTGCGGTATCTCCGGATCTGAAGGGCAGTACATTTACATTCCTTTCCATAATCCATAAAATGGCCGCAGGGGCATGGATTCATTGCACATACTAAAATAAATCTGGATGGATACGTCACTGAACCTGCAGACCTTGTTACTGTAATATATCCATTTTCAACAGGCTGTCTTAATACCTCCAAAACATCTCTCCTGAACTCTGGGAGTTCATCAATAAATAAGACGCCATTGTGTGCAAGACTTATCTCACCAGGTCTTGGGATGTGACCTCCGCCGACCATCCCTGCATAAGAGATCGTGTGATGAGGAACCCTGAAAGGCCTTACAGCAAGTAAGGGCATTTTACTATTCAGACTGCCGGTAAGGCTGTATAATTTTGTCGTCTCAATGACCTCGTCAAATCTCATTTGAGGAAGGATAGTGGTGAACCTTTTTGCAAGCATGGTCTTACCGGAACCTGGAGGGCCGATCATAAGAATATTATGACCGCCTGCTGCAGCAACCTCCAATGCCCTTTTTGCATAATCCTGCCCCTTTACATCAGATAAATCTTCTGCATTAATATCCGGCTCTGAAAAGAATTTCTCAACATCTGTTCTGCTGGAATTCAGATTAATGCTGTTATTAAAAAAACTGATAACCTGTGACAGGGATTCGACACCGTAAATATTTATATCCTTGATCAGGCCGGCCTCTGCTGCATTACTCTCCGGGATCAACAAACCCTTAAATCCTTTATCCTTTGCCAATATCGCAATTGATAATGCACCCCTCACCGGTTTTATGCGGCCATCTAATGAAAGCTCACCTATCAGCATAAAATCTTTAACCTTGTTTACATCAATAATCTCTTCAGCACACAAGATTGCAACAGCTACAGGCAGGTCATAGAGGGCGCCTTCCTTTTTTATGTTGGCAGGTGCAAGGTTTACGGTTATTTTCTTGGTAGGAAATTTAAAACCCGCATTGCGTAATGCTGCCCTGACCCGCTCTTTACTCTCCCTGACAGCAGTATCAGGAAGACCGACAATAGTAAACAACGGGAGACCGAATACCATATCAACTTCTACTTCCACTACTGATGCATCCATGCCGAATAACAGACTACTGAAGACCCGTGCAAGCATAAATCACCTCCGAATATAATGGGTTACCTACGGCGGGGTAAGAAAACCCCGCCTATCCATTTCTACTTAGGATAGGCGGGACTTTCTTGTCCCGCTGGTTTTCTCACGAATAAGACGAATGCCACAAATAAAGACTTTAATTTATTTTATTTTTTAGTGGGTGTTTCTTTACAATATTTTTTTGGTTTTATTGATATTTTGAAGATAAGGCGGGGTCTACTTAATTCTTTATTACATACGTATCATATCCATCTTTCTTCAATGCATTTGCTACTGACTGGGCTTCTGTCATTGAAGCGAATCTTCCGACTCGAACCTTTATTAATTTCTTTCCATTCTTATCCTCTTCTCTTACAAGATAAGGGGAATGACCGAATTGTTTCAGCCTGTTGATAATATCGCTTGCTGTTGACTCACTGCTGAATGCAGCTATTTGAACTGAAAAAATATTTTCTTTTTTTACAATCTTCTCAATATTTTTATCTATCTTCTCTTCTACCTGCAAAATCTTTTCCGGCTGAATAGTCTTTACCTCTGCATCTTCACCCTTTTTCTCTTTTTCAGCCTTTTCAACAGCGCCGCTCAAAGGAATAATCTTACCTTCCCTGCCGTTCAGGGATTTATAGAAGGTAAAAGAATCCGGCGTCGTTTCTCCCTCTTTCTTATCATTATTAACCTGACCATCTGCCTGACCATCTAATGGCTTAACTCCGCTGTTATCTTCAGTGTGTGGAGCCTTCCTTGTCTGTCCAATCTCTTTTAGAAGTATCTTTCCCGGGGTAATATCAGAAGCAAGGGTCTTTGTCTTTACTTTTGAAACAGTCACCGCAATAGTCACAATTATTGCCGCAGCAATTATTAAAAAAAACAAATATCTTGGATTAAAACCGCTGTCCCTTTTCCCGAACCTTGTTCCACTATTTCTGAAATTTCTCAATATTGCCTTTCTTCTTATAAAATCAACATTGCGTCACCATAACTATAAAAACGGTAACGCAATGAGACTGCCTCTGAATATGCAGTTAATATACCTTCCCTCCCTGCTAATGCCATTACAAGCATTAAAAGGGTTGATTTAGGAAGGTGAAAGTTGGTTACCATTGCATCTATAACATTAAATTTAAATCCGGGATGAATAAATATGCCGGTTTCACCTTTTCCGGCCATTACCTCTCCGCTTATTGCCGCATGTTCCAATGCACGGACTGATGTAGTGCCGACGGCAATTATCCTTCCACCGTTTGCTTTAACCCTTCTTATGGTATCAGCAAGCTCTTTACTGACATCAAAATATTCAGGATGCATTTTATGATCATCAATACTTTCAACATTAACAGGTTTAAATGTCCCTACACCGACATGCAGCGTAACAGCGGCTATTATAATACCTTTTGATTTTAAATCAAACAGCAATTTTTCTGTAAAATGCAGCCCGGCAGTCGGCGCTGCAATAGAACCTTTATATAAGGCGAAAACCGTCTGATACCATTCCTTATCTCCTTCAACCGGTTTCCTCCTTATATAAGGGGGAATGGGTATGTTAGCGGTTTCTGAAAGTATTGTATCCCAGTCACCGTAATAATTAAACTTAACGATTGTATATTCATCTTTACGGGCATCTCTACGGTCCTGCACATCACAATTTAATGAGGAAGAGAAAATGATCTTATTACCTTTCTTTGCTCTTCCCTTTAACATTACTTCCCAAACATCTTCTTCAATCCTTTTTATCAGCAGAAGTTCGGTCATCCCGCCGGTATGCTCTTTCTTACCGATAAGCCTGCAAGGGATTACACGGGTATTATTCACAATGAGCATATCACCTTCTCTCAGATACTCACCTATTTCGTAGAACCTCCTGTGTTCAATCCTATTGTGCTTTCTATCTAAAACCAATAGCCTTGAGCTATCCCGTTCAGGCAGTGGATACTGTGCTATGAGTGAAGGATCAAATGTATAATCAAAATCTGATAATGTATATGTCATGTGAAAATATCCATAGCTCACCCTCCCCCTAACCCCCTCCCGTCAAGGGAGGGGGAATAAACTTAACACCCTCTCCCCTGGCTGGATAGGGATGACCTTAAGGGATGTGTAAGTTGGAGGTATTACATGCTATTCTTGCTTCTCACTGGTTGTTCTGTTGAGTAGTTAACTATTCACTGTTCACTGTTCACTATTCACTGCTTTTGATACACCGGCGACATCTTTCTCAGGTTAGTTAAAATATCTTTAAAAACCTCAATAAAGTAGACAATCTCTTTTTCAGTGTTATCCTTACCGAGTGTGATTCTAACGGCGCTCCTCGCCTCTTCATACGTCCTGCCGATAGCGGTTAACACATGTGACGGCCCTTTAATCGCAGACCTGCATGAAGAGCCTGTGGATACTGCAATACCTTTGAAATCAAGGTTTATCAGCATTGCCTCTCCGTCAACAAAATCAACAGTAATATTTATATTATTGGGGAGCCTGTTCCCTGGATGCCCGTTAAGTTTAATACCATCTATCTCAAGAATGGACTCAACAAGCCTGTCCCTCAGGGACATTACATAAGCGGTCTGTGCAACCATCTCAAGAGATGCAAGCTGTACTGCCTTTGCAACACCTACAATCCCTGCAACATTTTCTGTACCGGCCCTGAGTTTAAACTCCTGATACCCCCCATGTATATGAGGAGATATTGCAGTACCTTTTCTTACATAAAGACCACCGATACCTTTAGGACCATAGAATTTATGACCGGAGAAAGAAAGCAGGTCTACATTAAGTTCGTCAACATTTACATGAATATGGGAAAACGTCTGAACAGCATCTGAATGAAATATGACACCCCTCTCCTTTGCAATTGCCCCTATCTCCTTCATAGGCTGAATAGTGCCTATTTCATTATTAGCATGCATAATTGAGATTAAAAATGTCTCATCAGTAATTGCATCTTTTACATCTTCAGGATTTACCATCCCATATCTGTCTACCGGAAGATACGTGACCTTCCATCCCTCCCTCTCAAGGAAGCGACATGGTTCAAGAACAGCATGATGTTCAATACATGATGTTATTATATGCCTTCCCTTATCCCTGTTCGCAAAGGCGGTACCGAATATGGCAAGATTGTCCGATTCTGTCCCGCCGCTTACAAAGACAATCTCATCCCAACGCGCCCCTATTATTGCCGCAATCTTCTCTCTTGCGTCTTTAATAGCATTTGCAGTCTCCTTCCCGAAATAATGGAGGCTCGATGGATTCCCAAAGAAATTGCTGAAATAAGGCTGCATAGCCTCAATAACTTCCGGCCTTATTGGAGTAGTCGCTGCATGGTCAAGGTATATTCTGTTCATTAGTTCTCCTGAAAATCTTCGTAGCTCACCCTCCCCCTAACCCCCTCCCGTCAAGGGAGGGGGAATAAACGTTAGCCTCCCTCTCCCCTGGCGGGAGAGCTGCAATTAAATTCCTACCAAATTCCTCCCCCCTCCTTTGCGGGGGGAGGCAGGCGGGGGGGGCACCGGGTGAGGGGGCTTTATATTTATCATCATTTGTAAGCTGTAACTCATCATGGTTTTATCAACAATTCGGCAATCTGAACCGCATTTGTGGCGGCGCCTTTTCTCAGGTTGTCCGCAACGACCCAGAGGTTTAATCCGTTCTCTATTGATTCATCTTCTCGTATTCTGCCGACGTATACCTCGTCTTTTCCTGATACTTCAAGAGGTACCGGGTAAATATTTTTCTGTGGGTCATCGAAGACAATTATTCCTGGTGTTTCGGACAATAATGCCCTTGCCTCATTTGCAGTTATCTTTTCTTCTGTCTCAACATTTACGGCCTCTGAATGACAAATGTATACCGGCACACGGACCGTTGTTGCTGTAACCCTTATGCTGTCATCTTCCAATATCTTCTTTGTCTCATTGACCATCTTCATCTCTTCCTTTGTATAGCCGTTGTCAAGAAATACATCTATGTGCGGAAGACAGTTGAATGCAATCTGATAGGGGAAGACTTCAATTACAGGATCCTGAAAACTCACGATCGCCTTTGTCTGTTCAAATAGTTCATCCATCGCCTCTTTCCCTTTTCCTGATACAGATTGAAATGTGGTGACAACAACCCTTTTTATTGTTGCCTTTTCATGCAAAGGTTTTAAGGCAACCACCATTTGAATGGTTGAACAGTTGGGGTTCGCTATTATGCCTTTATGTTGTTTAACTGCATCAGGATTAACCTCAGGAACAACTAAAGGCACTTCAGGTGTCATACGGAAGGCAGAACTATTATCAATAACAATTGCCCCGCTCTCCACTGCCTTTGGTGCAAACTCAAGACTAATCTTTTCCCCTGCAGAAAATAATGCAATATCCACACCCTCAAATGAATTATCCTGAAGCAGTTCCACCCTATGGTCTTCGTCCCTATATGAAAGGGAATCCCCTGCAGATCTCATAGAGGCAAACAGCCTGAGTTTCCCAACCGGAAACCGCCTCTCCTCCAGAACCTGAATCATCTCCTTCCCCACCGCACCGGTAGCCCCGACAACCGCCACAGTATATTTATCTTTTTTTAGCATTAATAACCTCCGGCTAACTTGTTCTTACTATATAACCCCATCCCCACCCTAACCCTCCCCTTGAAGGGGAGGGAATTTAAGCATGGCACACTAACTTCCCCCTTAAATGGGTGGGAAATTTCCTCTCCCTCAGGGAGAGGATTAAGGTGAGGGTGGGGTTTTGCTCATTCCGCACACTGCACTTGTCAGTTCCCGGTGCTGAACATCCATATATACGGCGCCCCTCTTAGCCCCTTACCTTCCTTAGACTTCCCTATCCCTAAAATGCACTGATACAGGCTGTTTGCCTCAAGAGGCTTGTACGGCCTGAATGCAAGCATGGTATTTGAATCCATCCACCTCGTCTCACCATCCACCTTTGAACCGCTTAATAACATCCTGAATTCAGCCTGGGTTTCTGTGTCCATTGACTCACTGAATCTTATACTAATGTCTGTAAGTCTTGATATATTAAAATCACCTGAGGAAGGATAAGTAGATACTATATATGGACCATCATTGCTCTCATTCACCTCAACAGTTGCACAGCCTGTAACAACAGATACAAGTAGTATAAGAATACTTACAACTGAAATAAAAAGTTGTTTTTTATTGTACAAGGATTCCAGAGGATTACGTAAGTTCATTTAGAATAATATCTGTCATCTCAATTGTGCCGACAAGCCGGGTATCCTGCGCCCCCTCAGAATATATGTCTGCAGTACGATAGCCTTTTTCCAGAACCCTGTTAACAGCAGACTCAATCTCCTCATAAGCAATGTCCAGGCCGAATGAATATTTCAACATCATCCCCACTGAGAGTATTGTGGCAATTGGATTTGCCTTGTCCTGACCGGCAATATCCGGGGCGCTCCCATGAATAGGTTCGTACATCCCTGTCTCACCGCCGATACTTGCAGATGGAAGCATACCGATTGACCCTGTAAGCATAGCCGCCTCATCACTCAGGATATCGCCGAACATATTGCTGGTTAATATGACATCGAATTGCCGTGGATTCCTTATCAACTGCATGGCACAATTATCTACATATATATGAGACAACTCCACCTCTTCATATTCCTTGTGTATGCCGATTACCACCCTTCTCCAAAGCTCTGAAGACTCCAGTACATTTGCCTTATCAACAGAGCATAATTTACCGCGCCTGCTTTTTGCAACCTGGAAGCCAAGCCTTGCAATACGTTCAATTTCATGGGTTGTATATACCTCTGTATTTATACCCCTTTCCTCTCCATCAATCTTTTCTATACCCCTCGGCTTACCAAAGTATATCCCGCCGGTTAATTCTCTTATAACTACTATATCAATACCGTCTATTACTGACCTCTTTAGTGTAGAAGCATCAGCAAGAGATGAGAAGAGCCTTGCCGGTCTCAGATTCGCAAATAATCCGAGCTTCTCCCTTAGTCCAAGCAATGCCCTTTCAGGCCTGATGGAATAATCTAACCCCTCCCATTTTGGCCCCCCTACAGCACCAAGCAATACTGCATCGCTGTGAAGTGCAATATTCAGCGACTCCTCCGGCAGAGGTATCCCGTACGCATCAATCGCACTGCCCCCGACCAATGCCTCCTGCAATTCAAGATTAATATTATACTTATTACTGATGGCCTTTAGAACCCTGACCGCCTGAGGAACAATCTCCCTCCCAATCCCATCACCCGGAAAAACCGCTATCTTGTAAGTAGTAGTCATTGTGAATTATCTCCTGAAAATAACCCCATCCCCACCCTAACCCTCCCCTTGAAGGGGAGGGAATAATCTAAGCACCCTCTCCCTCAGGGAGAGGGTCCGGGTGAGGGTGGGTATCTTTTTTTCTCTAACTTGTGTCTCTATCTTCTTGCTTCTTACTTCTTAATTCTTGCCTATAGCATCAATCTTCTTACTTCAGCATCCCCTCTTGCCTGGCATACTCAAATATACTACCGGCCCGCAGTATTGCTTCTACATCACCCAATGGCTGAAGTTTATATTCCTTGTCCTGTGAAAGGTTTTTAAGGATGCCTTTCTTTACATCAATTTCAATGTCATCCCCTGTTTTTGCTTCCTTATAAATATGCTGATTTATTTCAAAGGGGATAAAGAAACCGCCGTCAACAACGTTTCTGTAATGAATCCTTGCATAAGATTCAGCAACAACTGCCTCGACCCCTGCTATGTTCAAAGCAATCGGTGCATGTTCACGCGATGAGCCGCATCCGAAATTCTTACCGGCTATAATTATATTAAACTCTGATTTAAAGGTATCATCTTTAACAAACCTGATATGTCCATCAGGCAGACCGGCCAGAGAATCCGGGACGCTTGATAATGCAAACCGTCCGTACATCTTCCTCTCTTCATGGTCACTCAGGCTGTACACAAGATGCTGTGCCGGAATAATCTGGTCAGTATCAATGTCATTGCATAGAACGTAGGCTTTACCCCTGATAATATCTTTCATTCGAAAAATTCCTCCGGCGGGGTAAGAAAACCCCGCCTATCCATGTGTAAATTGAGGATAGGCGGGACATTCTTGTCCCGCTGATTTTCATGCCCCTTTGTAAAACCCTGTTTCATGGGAGTTCATCTGATTATCTCCATAGCTCACCCCCACCCTGCCCCTCCCCCCTCAAGGGGGAGGGAAATCTAAGAGGTTATTTTCACACAAACTCCCGCGGGTCTGTTATCACACCCCTGACTGCTGATGCTGCTACTGTCAGTGGTGATGCAAGGTATACCTGAGAACCTTTTGAACCCATTCTGCCGGGGAAATTTCTGTTGGTTGTAGAGATACATACCTCATCCCCGCTGAGCCGTCCAAAGGTGTCCGGCGGTCCGCCGAGACATGCGGCACAGGATGCATTATCAGAAATCTTTACTCCCGCCCTCTGGAAGATAGAATAGAGGGTTTCTCCATCAATCTTTTCCTCTTTTAAACGCCTTTCGACCTCTGTGGTTGATGGTACTATATATGTCTCCACTTTTGCATTGTTCCTCTTAAATATCCTTGCAGCAGCCATGAAGTCCTCTAACTTCCCTCCGGTACAGGAACCGATATAACACCTGTCAACCCTGGTACCTTTTACCTCTCTAACAAGGGCCTTGTTATCAGGTGAATGGGGTTTTGCAACAACAGGTTCAAGGTCTTTCATCTTATAAACCTTTACAGATTCATAAACTGCATTAGCATCTCCATAAAGCGGCTGAAAAGGTATTTTTGTCCTCTGCTTCACAAAGGCAACAGCCTTGTCATCAGGTGCAATTATCCCGTTCTTTCCACCTGCCTCGATGGCCATATTGCAGATCGTCATACGTTCTTCTACTGAGAGTCCTGAAATCCCCTCTCCTGCAAATTCCATTGCCTTATAAGTTGCTCCATCCACACCAATATCGCCGATAATATGGAGTATCAAATCCTTTGCCATCAGATACGGCGGTATCTCTCCTTCAAACACAAATCTCATTGTCGGAGGCACCTTAACCCAGAGCTTACCGGTTCCAAGGATAAAGGCGGCATCAGTATTTCCTATGCCTGTTGCAAATTCACCGAATGCACCTGCCGTGCATGTGTGAGAGTCAGTACCGAACAGGACTTCACCGGGTCTTGTATGCCCTTCCTCTGATAGGGCTACATGACAAACTCCCTTATAATTAGGAGAACCCACGTCATAGAAGTTTTTAATCCCCTGTTCTATTGCAAACTCACGCAGGATATCTATATTTCTTCTTGCATAAACATCTTCCGTAAAAATGTAGTGGTCAGGGATAATTACAACCCGTTCACGATCCCAAACCTTTGCCCCTGCCCCGAATTCACGTCTAAAAATCTCTATCGTGCCCGGGCCGCAGACATCATGGGTCATAAGGACATCTACATCAACCCATACATTATCTCCGGGTTTTACACTGTCTCTGTGTGCATGTCTCGCTAATATTTTTTCTGTTAAAGTCATTGGCATAGTTTAACCTCATTTGCATTCATCCGAAAATCCCTTCCGGCGGGGTAAGAAAACCCCGCCTATCCATCTCTACGAGGATAGGCGGGACTTTCTTGTCCCGCTGATTTTCATGTCCCTTTGTGAACCCTGGTTCATGTGGGTTCATCCGAAAATGACCCCCCCATGCCCCCCCTTGAACAAAGGGGGGGATTGCCGTTGGCCATTGAGCACCAAAGGAACTTTCCCCCCCTTAACAAGGGGGGGATTGGGGGGGTGGTTTTCATCCTCCTTTGTGAAACCTCCGTTTCATGACAGTTCATCCGAAAATCAACCCCATCCCCACCCTACCCCTCCCCTTGAAGGGGAGGGAATCAACGTAGCCCCCTCCCCCTCAGGGAGAGGCTCCGGGTGAGGGGGCCTTTACTATTCACCATTCACTAATCACGATTCACTGCTTTTTCCTGCTCTCCATCCTGTTCAGTCCATTCAGATATGCCTTTGCACTGGCTATTATAATATCTGTGTCTGCACCCTGGCCGACTACTGTTCTTCCATTTTCTTCAAGTCTTACTGTAACTTCGCCGAGTGCGTCTGTCCCGCCTGTTATAGCTTTGACTTCATAAGACAACAGGATGCTGTTTGTCTTTACCATCTCTTTTATAGTCCTGTAGGTGGCGTCTACCGGCCCGTCTCCGGACGATTTGTTCGTAACACTCCTGCCGTCTATCTCAAGTTCAACCATTGCCGCAGGGGTTACATTACTGCCGCTTTCCACATGTAAATTTTTCAATACAAATCTCTCAGGTATCCGGTAAACCTCCTCAGTTACAATTGCGTCCAAATCTTCCTCAAAGACCTCTTTCTTCTGGTCAGCAAGCTTCTTGAATCGTTCAAACGCCTTGTTTATCTCATCCTCTGAGATGTTGTATCCCATCTCCACGAGTTTATTCTTGAATGCGTGCCTGCCTGAATGTTTTCCAAGCACTAATTTGTGCTCAGATATTCCAACAGATTCAGGCGTCATTATCTCATAGGTCCTTTTATCTTTCAACAGCCCGTCCTGATGGATTCCGGACTCATGGGCAAAGGCATTAGCCCCGACGATCGCCTTATTCGGCTGAACAACCATGCCGGTTATTGTGCTCACAAGTCTGCTTGATTTATAAATCTCCTGCGTAGTAATACCGGTGTCCGCACTAAAATATTGTCCCCTCGTCTTTAAGGCCATAACAACCTCTTCCATAGAGGCATTGCCGGCCCTCTCTCCAATACCATTTATAGTACACTCCACCTGACCTGCCCCTGCAAGGACAGCGGATAAGGAATTTGCAACTGCAAGCCCCAGATCATTATGGCAATGAACACTTATCACCGCCTTATCAACATTGGGAACTCTGTTCATTATACTGCCGATTAATTCACCAAACTCATCAGGGAGTGCATAGCCGACAGTATCCGGTATATTTATAGTGGATGCACCTGCATTAATGGCCGCTTCCACCACCCTGCACAGAAAATCTATATCACTCCTTGAGGCGTCCTCTGCAGAAAATTCCACATCATCTGTAAACTGTCTCGCAAGTCTGACCGCAGCAACAGCGGCTTCGATAACCTCCTCACGGCTCATCCTAAGTTTCTGTTGTATATGTATCTCAGATGTTGCAATAAATGTATGTATCCTTGAACGTTCAGCAATCTTTACCGCCTCGGCCGCACGCTCTATATCTTCTTTTCTCGCCCTTGCAAGCCCTGCAATCACAGGCCCTTTTACATCCCCTGCAATGAGTCTTACCGCATCAAAATCATCTTCTGATGCAATTGGAAAACCTGCCTCAATTATATCTACATTAAGCCTGGCCAGTTGTCTTGCAACTGTAAGCTTTTCCTCCTTATTCATACTGGCGCCGGGACACTGTTCCCCGTCTCTCAGTGTGGTATCAAATATCTTAATTCTACGCAACTTTCCCTTCCCCCTTATGATGCACCTTATGACGAATAGCCTTTATCAACGGCAGAAGAACCCTCTCTGAAGGCCCTAATGATGCATATAAAGCAAAGATTACAAACAGCATTATCTGCGGTTCTGCAATTATAATAATAATTACAAGAACTGCTGCAACAAGGGCAGACACAGACTTCTTTTCTCCAAGGTGAACATTTTTGAAACTCCGGTACCCTATTGTGCTCACCATAAGGTATGCAAGGATGTAAGTCATAAGAAGCACTACAATCGGCCTTACCTCGTTACCCATCTCAAGTATATGGCTATCAAAAATAACTGTGGTAGCTATGAGACCGGCTGCCGCTGGAATTGGTAATCCCGTAAAATAATTGCTTGCAGAACTTGTTGCCTGTGTATTGAACCTTGCAAGCCTGATAGCCCCGCATGCTACAAACAGGAACACTGCAAGCCATCCTATCTTGCCGTAACCGTTTAATGCCCATGAATAAATCAACAGACCGGGCGCAACGCCGAATGAAACAAGGTCAGCAAGGGAATCAAGCTCAATACCGAAACGGCTGGTTGAATTTGTAAGTCTCGCTATCTTGCCGTCAAAGCTGTCAAACAACATCCCTAAGAGAATGGCCCATGCAGCAAGCGTGTAGTCGGACTTCTGAATCCCTATAATTGCATAGAAACCGCAAAACAGGTTTGCCAAAGTAAGCAGGCTTGGTATGATAAACACACCTATCTTTTGATTTTGGGGATTTTGGGGATTAGTATTTTCCATTATTTCAGTGCCGCGAGAATACTCTCGCCTCCTTTCACCTTTTGTCCTATTGATACCTTAATATCAGCAGTCTCAGGCAGATACACATCCACCCTTGACCCGAACCTTATTAATCCGAACCGCTCTCCCCTTTCAACACGTTGACCGGTTTTGAGACGGCAGACGATCCTCCTTGCAATCAATCCTGCTATCTGTATAAAAAGTACCTTCTCCCCTTTCTCAGTCTCCATTACAACGGCATTCTGCTCATTCTCAAGGGATGCCTTATCTAAATTGGCAGATACAAATTTCCCGGGATTGTAGAGTATATCAACTATCTTTCCTTTGCACGGTATCCTGTTCACATGGACATTAAAGACATTCATGAATATGCTTATCTTCACCATCTTCTTTTTCAGAACACGGTCAACTTCGCCTTTCTTTATTACAATGATCTTACCGTCCGCAGGAGAGACAACCAAATTTTTCCCGGTCGGAATACTCCGCTGAGGATTACGGAAAAACCATACTATAAAAAGAAAAAGCAGAGAAGAAATAATGCCGGGTATCAACCATCCCGGAAGAAAGAGCAAAATGGATATAACCCCGGAAATAATTACAAAAGGCACCCCTTCTGCTGCTAACGGGGCACTGTTACGATCCATTTATTGTTTTCATCCTCCTGATTGAACTCACTCGAAAATCCTTCCGGCGGGGTAAGAAAACCCCGCCTATCCATATCTATGAGGATAGGCGGGACATTCTTGTCCCGTTGATTTTCATTGCCATTCGTGAACCCTGGTTCATGTGAGTTCATCCGAAAATCAACCCCATCCCCACCCTACCCCTCCCCTTGAAGGGGAGGGAATCAACGTAGCCCCCTCTCCCTCAGGGAGAGGGTTAGGGTGAGGGTGGGGTTTTCATTGCCCTTTGTGATCGCCCCGCTCATGGGAGTTCATCCGAAAATCACCATAGCTCACCCTCCCCCTAACCCCCTCCCGTCAAGGGAGGGGGGATAAACTTAGTACCCTCTCCCTTGAGCATATTCTATGTACCCGCTCCCCCCAGGGTAAGGAATCTCTCTTATGTCTCCCCTCCCCTTGCGGGAGGGGATTAAGGGGAGGGGGGGCTTTTTGCGTTATCCGTTAGTTCTTATCCTTATCCACCAGTTTATCCTTTGATAGCCATGACATCATGGAACGTAGGTTTGCACCTACTTTTTCAATAGGATGCCCCTGTCCTCGCTTTGTAAGGGCATTGAACACAGGCTTGTTGGCCTTGTTTTCCAGCATCCATTCCTTTGCAAAGTGTCCGCTCTGTATTTCTTCAAGTATCCGTTTCATCTCTTTCTTGGTCTCAGCATTTACGACCCTAGGCCCGCGGGTTAAATCCCCGTACTGTGCGGTGTTGCTTATTGAATACCTCATGTTGGATATACCGCCCTGATAAATCAGGTCAACTATAAGTTTCAGCTCATGCAGGCACTCGAAATATGCCATCTCAGGCGAATACCCTGCCTCAGTGAGTGTCTCGTATCCTGCCATAATCAGTGCAGTCGCACCGCCGCAAAGAACAGCCTGTTCACCGAATAAATCCGTCTCTGTCTCTTCCCTGAAGTTTGTTTCAATAATCCCTGCCCTGCCGCCGCCAATGGCGGATGCATAAGCAAGTGCAACATCTTTTGTCTTCTTTGACGGGTCCTGATGAACAGCAATCAGTGCAGGTACACCGCTCCCCTTTGTATACTCATGCCTTACCAGATGACCCGGTCCTTTCGGCGCCGCCATAAATACATTTATTGAGGCATCCGGGACAATCTGCCCGAAGTGGATATTAAATCCGTGAGCAAAACAAAGGTATGCACCTTTCTTCAGATTAGGGCCTATCTCCTCCCTGTAAAGGTCACCCTGTAACTCATCAGGCACAAGTATCATCACAACATCAGCAAGCCTGACCGCCTCTGCAACTGAGAGAACCTCGAAACCGGCAGACTCAGCCTTTTTCCACGAACTGCCCCTCCGTAAACCGATTACAACATCAACACCGGAATCCCTCAGGTTATTTGAATGTGCATGCCCCTGACTCCCATATCCGATAATAGCAACCTTCTTATCCGTAATATGCTTTAATTCAATATCCTTGTCATAAAAAATATTCATTCATTCCCCCTTAGTGTTTATTATCAGTACAATCTTCTTACTTCTAATTTCTTGCTTCTTACTTCTGCTCTATGCTCATCCCTATTACGCTCTTACCTTCTTCAACTCCTGCATGGCGGTCTGTTTCATGTCTTCCCTTGCTATTGCTATCTTTCCTGTCCTGACGATCTCTTTTATGCCGAGTGGGCGGAGCAGGTTTATGATTGCCTCTATCTTATTCTCATCACCCGTAATCTCAACAGTATATGTTGATGGTGTAGAATCAACGACCCTTGCCCTGAATATTTCTGTAATCCTTAATGCCTCGCTCCTGTCCTCCGGCCTGCTTGTGTGTATCTTGATCAGTGCTGCCTCCCTTACAATATAATCCTTCTCAGAAAGGTCAATGACCTTTATAACATCAATCAGCTTATTCAGGTGCTTGATTATCTGCTCTATGATCCGATCATCACCCATAGTCACAACTGTAATCTGAGATGTAGAAGAATCAAGTGTCGTGCCGACTGATATACTCTCGATATTAAACCCCCTGCCGCTGAACAGCCCAGCCACCCTTGAAAGCACACCGAATTTATTTTCTACTAAAATGCTTATTATATGCTGCATAAGAATTGTGTCTCCTGATTCATCGAAGAATAAACCCCATCCCCACCCTAACCCTCCCCTTGAAGGGGAGGGAATTCTTTTTTTTACTGCTTCCTGCTACCTGCTTACTGTTTGTCATGCCGGCAGCACCGAGTTTTTCTTCTCTTTCTTAGCCGCTGTCTTGTCTTTTACACTCTTTGCAGATTCTCCGAAGATCATCTCTGAGTTCGCTGCGCCCGCCGGTACCATTGGAAATACGTTTTCTCCGGGGTCTACTATGAAATCCATCAGCACAGGCCCATCTGTGTTAATCGCCTCTTTAATTATCCCTTCTACTTCCGATGGATTAGTTGCCCTCAAGCCTTTAATACTGTATGCCTCAGCAAGTTTTACATAGTCCGGCATATCTTTTATAATGCTGCCTGAATAATGCTGATTAAAGAATAACTCCTGCCACTGCCTCACCATTCCAAGAGAACCATTATTTATGATAACTATCTTTATTGGTAATTTGTTTACAGCAATAGTTGCGAGTTCCTGAACATTCATCTGGAAACTGCCGTCCCCTGCAACATTGAATACAAGTTTATCCGGACACGCAAACTGTGCGCCAATAGCAGCAGGAAGACCGAATCCCATTGTCCCCAACCCGCCTGAAGTAATGGATGTCCTCGGTCTGTCATATTTGAAAAACTGGGCTACCCACATCTGATGTTGTCCCACATCTGATGCCACAATTGCATCACCGCCTGAAAGCTCATATATCTTTTCTATAACGTACTGTGGTTTTATCACCTTATTACTCTTTTTATATGAAAGCGGGTGCCCCTTCTCCCATTCTTTTATCTGTGAATACCACGGATCTCTTTCCCTTATTAACTGGTTCCGGTTTTCTTCCAGTGTCTTAAGCTCCTTATTTAATTCCACAAGGACATTTCTCACATCACCAACAATAGGAATATCAACATGGATATTCTTTCTTATGTTTGTGGGGTCAATGTCTATATGAATAAACTTAGCCTTTGGCGCAAACTCGCTTACCTTGCCGGTAACACGGTCATCAAACCGTGACCCTATGGCAATAACAAGGTCTGCATCATGCACACTCATGTTTGCCGCATAAGTACCATGCATCCCAAGCATTCCAAGAAACAGAGGATGCGTACCCGGAAACCCGCCAAGCCCCATTAGCGTGAGGGTAACAGGTATCCTGTTTAACTCTGCAAGTTCTTTCAGCTCTCCAGATGCATTTGAGAGGATAACGCCGCCGCCGGCATATATTACCGGCCGTTTTGCCCTCAGGATTGCCTGAGCTGCCTGCTTAATCTGCCATTTATTACCGTAATAAGTCGGATTATAACTCCGCATTGAGACCTTTTCAGGATACTCGAAATCAGTCCTTGCACCTGAAATATCTTTTGGTAAATCAATAAGTACAGGACCGGGCCGGCCTGTACTTGCAATATAAAATGCCTCTTTAATCGTCTTTGCAAGCTCATCAACACTCTTTACAAGAAAATTATATTTTGTGCACGGCCTTGTTATTCCGACAATATCCGCCTCCTGGAATGCATCATTACCGATCATCCTTGTTGCAACCTGACCTGTAATAACTATAAGCGGAATAGAATCCATGTGGGCATTGGCAATACCGGTAACTGTATTCGTTGCACCGGGCCCTGATGTAACAAGGGCGACCCCTGGTTTCCCCTTTGCGCGTGCATAACCATCAGCCGCATGGGCCGCGCCCTGTTCATGGCGTGTTAATATAAATTTGAGATTCTTTTCGTTATAAAGGACATCAAATATCTGCAGGACAACTCCGCCGGGCATTCCAAATACAGTATCAACGCCTTCCTTTTTTAACGACTCTATAAGTATCTCTGCCCCGCTCATTTTCATGTTGTTCCCCAATTTTGGCCCCTATTATGGCCCCTTTAAAATTGCTACATACTAACACAATTGCTCAATGAGCGTCAACAGATGGAATGAGTTAATTATGTTCCGAAAATAACCCCATCCCCACCCTAACCCTCCCCTTAATCCCCTCCCGCAAGGGGAGGGGAAATATGAGGCTAAGGTTATTCCTTAATCTGCGATGTTATTGAATTCAATGCATCACTGACCTTCTTATAAAGGAGTGTTGGCGAGATAGGTTTAGGGATAAAGTCACAACCATATTCATGGATTTTGTTCATATTATCCATCTCTAATGTATACCCGCTTGTAAATATAGCCTTTAATTCAGGCCTTGACTTAATTATCTCTTCATAAGCATCCAGACCACCCTTGTGCGGCATAACAATATCAAAAAATAACAGATGAATAGAATCTTTGTTTTCCATAAACTTAATTAATGCATCTTCTCCGTCAACTGCCTCAATCACTGTATAACCGAATTCCCTCAGTGCATTTGCAGTTACCTTTCTTACCTCCTCCTCATCCTCTGCGAGGAGTATTAGCATCTTTTTCCCTTTTTGAATCATTACCTCAGAAAATCCTTTTTTCTCAGTTAACAACTTTGTAATGGGAATATATATACTGAATGTCGTTCCTGTACCCGGCACACTATTTACATCAATAAAACCATTATGCTGTTTAACTATGCCGGATACTATGGATAACCCAAGCCCTGTCCCCTTACCTACCTCTTTTGTTGTATAAAAAGGGTCAAACATCTTCTGCATAACATCTTCGCTTACGCCGGTTCCAGTGTCAGAAAACAATATTGATGCATAATCTCCTGACTCACCATATCCGTGTTTCTCTATATATTTGTCATCAAGGGCTGTGAGACTTGTCCTGATAGTTAATGTCCCGCCTGCAGGCATGGCATCTATAGAATTTGTGGCAAGGTTTAAGAGTACCTGCTCTATCTGTGCAAAATCAGCCTTCACCATAAGTTCTTTTTCATGCAGTATTGAGTTTATAGTAATATCCTCACCAATAATTCTTGATAACATCTTTTCTGAGCTCTTAACAATCTCATTCAGATTATAAATACCTACATTCATATATTGTCTTCTGCTGAAGGTGAGGAGTCCCTGAGTCAGGTTAGCTGCCCTTTCACAGAGAGTAAGTATATTGCTGATATTCTTGTTCAACAGTTCATCATCTCCACGCTTCATTCGCAGGATGGTGCCATAACCTATTATTGCGGTAAGTATATTATTAAAGTCATGTGCAATACCACCGGCGAGCCGTCCAATAGCCTCAGTCTTTTGGGCCTGTATAAGCTGTTCTTCAAGGCTCTTATTTAGTGTAATGTCTTCTATAAGTCCATCAATAAAGGTTATCCCATTTTCATCCTTTTTTAAGACTGCTGAGATAGATGCCCAGAATCTCCTGCCTTTTAATGTTATACACTCAACTTCAAGATTTTTAATAAAACCTTTCTGTGATAATTTTTCTATAAGCTCTGCATAAGTTTTTTTATTGTAGACTAATTCTTCTGCATTATGGATTAAAAGCTCATCTTCAGATTCCGCCTCTGCCAGTCTGATTGCCCCCTGATTTACCTCTGTGAACCGGCCGTCAAGCGTATGTCTGTAAACCCCAACATCAAGGCTGTTCACAAGCCCTTCATACCTCTGCTGTAATTCTGAACGTAAATCCTCTGTATGCTTACGCTGGAAAATAGGACCAAGCTGAGATGCAACAGCCCAGATTATACTGATAAGCTGTCTGTCCTCTTCCCGTACATTGGACACAAAGAATACAATGACAGCGAGGACATCTTCACCGGCTATAATCGGAACGCCGAGGCTTGCTTTAATACCGGCCTTTAAAGCGAGGTCCGGTCTTAGAAACCCAGTGTTATTTATGGTTACATCCCTGATCCATTCCGGTTTGTTCGTTAACCAGACACGTCCCGGCAGTCCTGTCCCCTTTGAAAAAGTATACTGTTTACTTGCATCACAGAAACTTTTCAACCTGTTGTCTTTTCCGTAACAGATGGAACCGTATTCCAATAAGGTCCCTTCTTGATTTGGGAACCAAACCTCACCAAAGACCCACCCTGTAAACTCGCATACCCTTGCGAGTACCTCCCTGAGGGCAGAATCGAAGTCTTCTGATTTTCCGATTGAAATAGAAATGTTTTTGAGAAGATTGATCTCATTTTCCATAAGCTTACGTTCAGTTATATCTGTAGAGATACCGCAAGTTCCATAAGGGAATCCATAAGAATCAAATATTGGCACTTTAATAGATAAGTAGTAATGAAGCCCATCATCGTGTGGGGCTATCTCTTCAAACTGAAGCGGCTGTTTGACATTCAAGACCTCGACATCATTCGCTTTAAATGCAGATGCAATATCTTCAGGGAATATGTCAAAATCTGTTTTTCCTTTAATATATTCCTTTGTTATATGAAACAGCTCTTCATATCTTTTATTTATAAGTATGTACCTACCCTCCCTGTCCTTAAGATATATAACCGCAGTGGAATTATCTATGATTACCCTGATCTGCCCCTCATTTTCTTCAAGTAATTTAGTCCGCTCTTTTATATCCCTTGCCATCCTGTTGATGGAAGAAGAAACAATACCTATTTCATCACTTGTAACCACAGGAATCCGAATATCGTAGTTCCCTTGTGCAATGTCTTCCGCTGCTGTGTATACCTTTCGAAGAGGAATTACAAATTTTTTAAAGATATATAACAGAACCATGAGTATTATGCTAACAACAACCCCTCCGCTGGTAATGGCACTTTTACGCATAATTGAAAGTGGTGCAAAGGTCTCGCTTGTATCAGTCTCAATTAATAAAACCCACTTCAACTTAGGCACGCACATGGATGCACCGGCAACCTCTATCCCGCGGTAGTCTTTATAGAAGCCTGTAAACTCCTTATTTGAATTCAAACATAATTCAATAGGAAGAGAATTAACCTTTTGTTTTAATACTGCGTCTTTTATAAACCTTGACTCTGTTATCATGTACCTATCTTTGTTTGCAAGATAGATTTCCATTGTCTTGTGTCTTCCAAGTGTTGATGATATGGCACCGAATTTTCTGCTTAACTCTCCGGAAAGGACATCATTAAGTTCTGATAAAGTAATAAAATTAACCAGGATGCCAATGGTCCCATTATTAATATTGCTCTTAATAGGTGCAGTTACTGCAAGTTCAGGAAGGCCATTGGAGACATGAAAATTCTCAGAAATATTTAAACCTTCTCTTCCTTTTATGAAGTATTCCTCATTTGATACATCAAGCCCCATAGAGGAAAAATCAGTTGCCGCAACAATCTTTCCATCAGTTGAAATAATATTTATCCGGCTTAAAGTTTCATCAACAGGTTTCTTATATAAAAGAAGGTGACGGTTCAATGCAAATCGTGCATCCTTGTCGCCCTTCTTTATTTTAAGTAACGAGTCTCTTATGTATCCGTCAGTAGAGAAGTCATAAGCCCTTCTCCTCGACATCTCAAGGAAGTTATACACCTGCCCTTCAACACCTTCTGCTATTACCGTCATCTCCCGCAGTATACCTTCCTTAAGATTCTCTTTGTTCTTGTAATAGTCAAAGACAAAGCTGACGACTACAGGAAGCAGTATTATCAGGATAGCAATAACAGACTTTTGTAAAAGTGTGGAGGGAAATTTCATATACTGATAGACCCAGATTATTTTAAAGCATGATTTTAAATGGATAGGGTTTAAAAAGCAAGAAAGGTTTAAGGTAACCGTTCACAGTTGACAGTTTACAGTTAAGGGTTAAGAAAAATATAAAAGTAAGAGGTATTTTCTAATAGTGATGCGAAAGAACTCATTCAAGAATTGAAGTCAATTTCAAAAATGCTCCAAGCGTTACATAACTCGTTGAAAAACCGTGAACCGTAAACTGATAACTGTGAACGGTTACGGTTTAAGACGGTTGATGGTTGATGGTTTATGAGGAATGAGTAACACGGGAGACGCTCCCCATTTAGAAAAGGTGGGTAGTGGGGATTTGATTAATGCTCTTCATCCATACCATCTGTGATATTCAAATCCTCTTCCTCTTGGGGAGGTGCGGAATTTTCTTCGGAAATACCTCTTAATATCTCTCTTGCTGCATCCTGGACAGACGGGTCAGGGTCATTCAGTGCATGCCTTGCCACCTCTTCAATGTTCTCACTACCGCCAAGTATCTGAAGGGCCTCAAGCCTTACCTGCGGAGATGGGTCATGAAGAACATGTTCTACAATAGCCTCATTCGGTATGTCTATACCCATTCCCAATACTGCAATCCTCATCTGAGGGTCTTCATGATTAAATGCTATATTTACCAATTGATCCACCGGGATCAGAGGCCCAAAATTGCTGAGTGTGTCCATAGCTGCAAGCCGGACAGACTGATTGGGATCTTTAAGTAAATTTAATAGAGCCGGAATACTCGCAGGGTCCTGATTATTAACATTCTGAATTTCTCTTAACTTTAGATTCTGGTTAAAAACCGTGTCATTAGGTCTATCTGAAACTTCTTTTGGAGGCTGGTAAGTATATGTCTCTTGTCTGGAAGCAATCTCTCTGAAAGGGGCGCCTCCACCCCCTTTTTTATCATTTGAGAATATCCATGCCTCTTTTAGTCTGACTGGGTTTGAATTGCCATTAACTATGTCTTTTGATGAGAATACAAAGGCAAAATTGTATTTATCTAATATCTTCTTTAAAAGGTCATCAATTGCAGCATCACTAATATCTACTGTAATAATTTCAGATGAAAGGCTTGTATCCCCATATACCTTTATCCCGGTTTGTGTTGTAATTTCCTGGAGGAGTTTTAAAAGTGATACATCTGTTGCCTTAACAGTGTATAAGTTATTGTTAGTTTTTAGAAAAACATTACTATTGCTTGTTGCCCCTTCTGCCGAATGAGCAAAAGATATACCTGCAACAATAATTAATATGTAAAACCTTAGCAAACATCTGCTTGTTATTTTATAGATTAAACACACATTTAATCCACTGTATTTTCCTTACTAAATACATCTCATGGAAACCATACCGCATAGTTTAGGTCATTTGCCGCATAATATTATTACTAAACTAAGGAATAACTAACGGACATGTTGACATCCAAGTCCTTGTAGCGAGTAAGATCGTTTTATTTGCACCGATATTAAGAGTTTTACTGCAACCAGTACCAATAACCCCATCTTTATCATACAATTTTACATTTATACTAAGAGGCAGCAGATTATCTGTGTTAGTTATATTAATTAGTGTGTCGCCAATAATAACACTTCCTTGAATAACTATTCCCCAAGGAGTTGTAAATTCACCGACTCCTGTAGAACCTGATGATAAAGGGAAGTTTATAGATGGCCTTAGTGTATCTAAGTGATTCAAGATAACCATTCCAACCGGCGCACAAGGTCCATTGCAGGTAAATTCAAGGCTGCCTACACGTCTTGTAACTGCATGACTATCAACAGACCACAATGAAACTAATAAAACAAATATACTAAACAATAAAATCTTTTTCTTTTTCATATTACGCCCCCCTATATTTTTTTCGCTGTTTTAATGATTTATCTGGTGATAACTGATCACCTGTGTCCATTCTACTGAATTTGAAGGAGAAATGCTAACCAGCAACTTTCCTGTCGATTTTTCTTCTATTTGCGCTGCTAAATCTTGCACCCTCCATTCTTGTTAACTTATACTCAAGCACTTCAACAGGTTTGATATCTTTTAATTTTTTATACAAAGAACATAATTCACGGAATGCCTTCATTACCACCTTGATATTGGCACCTGTCTGTTTTCCATTTAAACGGGGATAATGTGTCACAGGATGTTGTTTCATTTCAAACCCATACCTCTGAGACTGTACAAGTATATCTGTATTTACCATAGCACCTACCGCATCAATCTTGATCGTGTCAAAAACTTCTCTCCTGAATAGCTTGAAGGCACAGTCAAGATCTTTAACCTTCAACCCAAGCACAAGCCTGATTAACATCTTCCAGCCCCATGCATTAAATTTTCTATGAAATGGGTCCTGACGTTTTGCACGGTAGCCTATAACAATGTCGCAATCACTGATAAGTTTTAAAAAAGTAGGCAGCTCCTTCAGATCAAACTGCAGGTCAGAATCACAAAAAAATACATAATCATATCTGGCCGCAGTGATTCCAGACTTTAACGCTGCCCCATAACCGAAATTAGTCGGATGATGAATCGGTTTTACATGGCTGTCGTTTTTAGAGAGTTTATTAATAATCTCTCCTGTTTTGTCCTTACTACCATCATTAACAACTATAACTTCCCAAGGCGATGCAATCCTGCTGAGAACCTTCTGTGCCTGCTTCACTGCCTGAACTATATTCTCTTCTTCATTATAAGCTGGAAATACAAGACTAATGCTCGGCATGCATTTTCTCCTCTAATGTTTATAAGTAAGAACTAACTATTCTTCCTTCTTCCTTTAAGTAATCCCATTCCAACTAACGCCCCGCCAAGTAATAATATCGTTGCAGGTTCCGGTACAACATTAGCTTTTACTGACACACTATCAGCATAACCCCATGAAGGATAAGAAGTATCATTGTTGGTAAAAAGCGTCATCCTAAGGAAATATGTTTCACCTGGGGTCAATATTGTAGTATCATACGTCTTACTACAATTCTTCCATCCAGTGTCCTGGAGTCCTCCTCTATCAAGCCCCCCTTTTTGACCACAAGGTTGGGCAACGTAACTATCATCTGATTTTCTTATAACTGCCCAAGTAGTATCATTAGCACTTGAATCCCATGTCATAAGCCGCCAATAGAAAGATACATCTGTATTTATTGTGTGGGTAGGGATAGTGAAGTCATTTGATTGAATAACTCTATAGCCTGTCAATTGAGGAGTACCGGTTTCATTACTGGGTATCCCGCCTCTTACAAAATAATTATCACTACTCCCGCTTCTTACATAAACCGGACCATGGACATGATGCCCCCCTGCATCAACAATAGAATTAGGGGCATTATCAACACTATCCATCAATGTGATTTCACTATCTAATAATGTTTTTACATTCGGATCAGTTGTACCAACTGCCACAGATGCTTTAGTCCAAGGACTTAAAGCCCCGCTGGCAAAATCACCGTTTGTGAGCAACTCATGAGGGACAGTTGGAACAGCATACGATATTCCCGATGAAAGTCCAAATATAACCCCCGCAATAACTATAGTCTTTTTCCAAATACCTCGCATGTTCAATCCCCCTTGTTGAAAATTCTTCATTGTTAAACATTATTTATATTTTACCCGTTCAGCAGAGTCTTATGCTGAAACTCTATAGCTGAATTTATAAATATTTTTGATGCATTTTTTATACCAGATATTATTATAAACATAATCTATTGATTTATAAAGAATATTTTTTCTTTGACCAACATGCTCATAATTGAACTGTAAAAAAAGCTGTCACTTAAATACATATAAACACCCCCCTTAAACATATATTTCTCTCAATTAATAACTAATTCTACTGCATTTTCAATTAGTTATAAACGATACTATTAGTGTTAATTTTTCTGTCACTTAATTATTATAAAAGAGCCTTTTTCAATTTAACTTATATATTATTATTCTTATATATCAATTAGATATGCAATAAATTGAGAGGTGTAATTTATTTTAACAGTTACATTCACGATACATTTTTTGAGGTGTTATAACCTCAATCAAGTTCAAACACTTACCAGCCGAATGAATAAGGGCTTTTTGATTATATTATATTGGCATTAAAAATGCATTATCTTTTATTAGGATATAGGAAATGTTATTAGAAAGGGGGTGAAACGGACAGAGGTGCTTCATCATTAATTATTGCCTTATTTATTTCCAAGATGGAAATTATACAGTTAAATAGGAAAGGAGAGACACATGAATAAAAAAGGTAAATTAGCTTTAAGTCTTACTCTGGCAGGTACACTCATAGGATTACTAGGAGTTGTTACTCCAAGCAGTGCGGTAGACCCGTCAGCCGCAGTAGTAATCAACCCACCATATCTTTCTTATGCTACCAAGTTCGTATGCGGGTCAACTCCAAATCCATCTACAGCAACAATCGAAGGAACGGATGTGGTAAAGGGGATGTATAAGACCGCAGTAAACATCCATAATCCACAAGCAAAACGGGTAGATTTCTTTAAAAAGGCCGTGGTTGCATTTCCTGAACGATCAACAACAAAAGGACCAATATCAAATATTAAACAGGAGTTTCTGGATTCGGACCAGGCCATGGAAGTGGATTGTCAGGATATCAGGTCACTATTTCCATCGGGTGTAACTCTTAATACACATATTGAAGGATTTGTAGTCATAATGGTTACACCGGATGCAGCCTCCGGAATGGTTAGAGAGCTTGATGTGTGGGGAAAATACACAGCAAGACACCGGAATAATGCAAGTGGAATACCTGATGTAACCACAGATGTAGAAAGCATTGACATAATACAGGTTCAGCCAATTCGCGTAGCTCAATAGAACGTATCTGCCATAAAATTCTTTAATAATTTATCAGAGGCGGATGCCATAAACACCGCCTCTGATAAATATTCCAGTAAAAAACCCTCTTCGCCCCTGCAAAAAATATCAAAATAATTAGCATTTGCCATATAATATCCGGCAACATTCGGGCATAAGATTTGCATACTATTTTATTACTAAAAGAATTGGAATGGTTAACCCTTAAAATACAACATGAATCAACGGTAATAAGCGGGGGACTGAGAATGAAAAAGAGGTCACTTTTATCCTATGCACAGGTTTTAATCATATTATTATTTCTGGGGACTCTGTTCGGAGGCTGTGGTTCTATTAATGGAGGTGCACAAAATTCCACAGCAGGTGCCTCACCTTCTGATACTACTCCACCGGCTGTAACTTCCACAACCCCTGCAAATAATTCAACTGATGTAGGTATTAATACAATTATCTCTGCTGTATTCAGTGAGCAGATTAACCCATCCACATTAATTACAGCAAATTTTATAATGACATCAAATGGTACTAATATACCCATTATAGTTACATATAATGGAACCTCTGTTACCATTACACCAACAGCCTCACTTTTGCACTCCAATACTTACACAGTAACAATTACTACAGGCATAAAAGACATATCAGGCAATAACATGACCAATAGTTTCTCATGGAGCTTTACTACAGATGCGGCGCCTGATTCTACACCTCCTTCTATAAATTCTACAGCTCCTGAAAGAAATACTACAGGTGTTGCTTCCAATGCTTCTTTAACAGCAACATTCTCGGAACCTATCAATCCATCTACAATAACAACAGCAACATTTACTTTAACTAAAACAGACGGCAGCAGTGTTACAGGAGAGGTTTCTTATAATGGAAATACTGCTACTTTTAAACCATTAGCCCCATTAAGTTATTTAACTGACTACACTGCAAATATTACATCCGCAGTAAAAGATTCAGCAGGAAATGGGATGACAAATGATTATACATGGACTTTCACTACCGGTTCTGCTTTAGATGAGGATACTACACCACCTTCTGTAAGCTCTACATATCCTGAGAATAATACAACTGATATTCCTTCTAACATTTCTATATCAGCAACATTCTCCGAATCAATTAATACATCCACTGTAAATACAACAACATTCACTCTGGCTAAATCAGGCGGGAGCGATGTTACAGGAGATGTCTCTTACAATGGAATGACTGCTACTTTTAACCCATCAGTCTCTCTCGATGACTCTTCTCCCTACAATGCAACAATCACAACAGGGGTAAAGGACCTGGCCGGCAATTATATGGCATCCAACAAATCATGGAGCTTTACTACAGGCATAACCCCGGATACCACACCACCGGCAGTAATTCTTGATTCGTTTGCTCCTGCCGGTAATTCTACCGGTATAAGTGCTGATACATCTGTCTCTGCAACCTTCTCTGAAGCTATGAACCCACTTACCATAACAACAGAAACATTTACTTTGAAAAAAACGGATGGCAGCACGATAGCAGGAAATGTTACTTATAATAACGGCACTGCTACATTTAAACCATCAGCCCCGCTTAGCTACGAAATTCAATACACAGCAACCATCACTACAGGGGTTCAAGACGTTGCAGGTAATGCATTGGTAAATAACTATTCATGGACATTTACGACTGGAAGCACAATGTCAAATATAGCCCTTGATAAGATCAAGGATGCAATAAGTTTAGAAAAGCTGTTGAAAATCAACAGCCTTTTTGAAATAACAATACCATCTCAGCCTGAACTGACAAGAACCCTGTCAGGAGACATCTCTTTCCAGAATATAGCCGGTGATGCCAATGGTTCCATAGCAAACGTTGAAGTCGAAAGGATTGGGGCAGGCGAAGCAAAGTTAGGCACAACTACTAAACATATCAACATATCTATTAAATCCAATATTAAGGCCCATGAGAATGATGATGGAAGCTGGAGTGTATCACATATTTCGCCTAATGAAATCATTATGACATCATCAGGAACTCCGGACCCGGAATTCAAAATAAAATGGGTTAAAATCAAAAATCAGGAAGGGGTTGTCTTTTGGGAAACAGGCATCTCCCGAGAACTCCGTAATATACCCGATGGATTACCAATCTTGAATAAAAACAATGAGGTCACAGTTGAGATGGAAATATTTACCCCTGCATCAGTACCTGTTAATGCCTACCTGTTCTATGATGATGGGAAAAGCGTGTCCAAATTAATATCAAATGGTTCAACCTATTCTAAAACATTTAATATCGGGAACAAGGTGTCAGGAGAAATCCACATAGGAGCTGTAGAGGTAATCAGCAATGAAAGCCTTACAGTGTCTCCTTCATTCCAATCAAGTGCATGGCTGCTTGGATATAAAGTCAAATAGAGTGACTGCCATTCCTTTTTTACCTAAGGTTATTTTAATAACAAAGGAGGCTAAGTATTGAAGAAACAACTGTGTCGTTTTATTATTTGCTCGATTACTTTCGTCATATCTGTCTTGATCAATTATGGATTTGAGGTAACTAATGCATCAGCAACTTTTACAAATGTTACTGCTTCAGCAGGACTCGGGAAGGTTGGGGCGAGTTACGATAACCCGATGTGGGGTGATTTTAATAATGATGATAATCCTGATATTCTTATTCAACACCACGTAGGGCCTCTATCTCTTTATCTGAATAATGGTTCCGGTAAGTTTATTAACATAATTGGAACTTCAGGCATTACTCCTGTGACAGGCGTAGACAGGCATGGTATGGCATGGGGAGATTATGATAATGACGGGAACTTGGATATATACATTACAGATGGAGCCTGCATGGGTAACTGCATAGGCGGTAAGAGCGATGAACTATGGAAAGGAAACGGGCAGGGGAAGTTTATAAACGTTACAACCGCCGCCGGTGTTGCAAACTCCTCCGGTCGAGGAAGGAGTGCCTACTGGGTTGACTATAATAATGACGGACTCTTAGACCTGTTTGTCTTGAATTATAATACTAACAGTGTAATGTACAGGAATAACGGCAATGGGACATTTACAAACGTTGCATCAGCAACCGGCCTAATGAAAATAACAGGTAAGGTCTGTTCATGGGCAGATTATAATAATGACGGTGCGATGGACATTCTTGTAACCGGGGTTGTAAAGGACAGGTTATTCAGAAATGACCCCATTTCCCATATCTTCACTGATATAACAACGCAAGCAGGTCTTCTCCCGAGGATAGGAATGGGAACAGCTTGGGGAGATTATAATAATGACGGCCTGCCTGACCTTCATGTCTCACGGGGGATAGAAAAGATGAGGGATGTCTTAATCTGGAATGCATCTAAAATTACATTCTTAGATGAGGAAAACTTGGAAGACGGCGTTGATTTTACTACCAATAGTGGAAGTGTAACCTTTGACCTTTATATTAGTAACCTCGCGCAAAAAGGCATGATTTTTATCGGAGGGAATAAAACCAATCCTGCATCTCTGCCATTTACAATATCTGCATCAGACCCCTTGCTTGATGGAATGCCTGCTTACACCCGTGGAGTAGACACAGGTTATTATATCTGGAAAGATAATACAGGCACATGGCATCTGAGGTACAGCGGATATAACAAGTGGCCTGTATATTATGGCGTCATAACAGGTAATGGTAGTTTTACCTCAGTTGTCCCGACATTTACCCCTGCAAGACTTCAATTTAAAGATACACTTTACAAAAATAACGGTAACGGCACTTTTACTGATGTTACTGATTCAGCAGGTGTTGGGAAGTTTGGTAATCATCAAACATCTGCCTTTGGAGATTTTAATAATGACGGTTTCATAGATCTATATACTGTAGAGGCTGGAGACATTTCAGGAAGTAAACCTAATCTCCTGTATAAAAATAATGGTAATGGTACATTTACGAATGTCGCTGTTTATAATGGTATTGATGCGGGCAATATTCAGAGCCGCCATTTCGGTGCTGCATGGGGTGATTATAATAATGATGGTTTTTTAGACCTGTTCATGAAAAATGGTGTGGGAATGTCATATCCCCTCGCAACAGGCAGTGATGTCCTTTACAGGAATAATGGAAATAATAGCCACTGGCTAAAGGTTAAGTTAACCGGGACTCAAAGTAACCGGTCTGCCATTGGTGCAAAGTTGATATTAAATATTAACGGTCAAATCCAGTACAGGGAAGTTAACAGCGGCGGTGAATTACATTCTCAAGGCAACGTACCGGTGCATTTCGGAACAGGTGCTGCAACGGCCGTAAATTCTCTTATAATTAAGTGGCCATCCGGATTAACTCAAATTTTAACAAACATACCGGCGAACCAAACTTTAAGAGTTGTTGAGTAATCATTTAGTGCAAGCTAAGTTGAAAGCAACGCAGTACATAATGAAGAATATTAATACATTGTATTATCTTTCTATTCTGCTCATACTTCCAATTTTAATCTACGGGTGTTTAAATGATCCAAAAAATGAGGATTCGCAAACAACCTTTTCAGATGTCACATCATTAACAGTGCTGGGTAAGGCAAAGACCGGCCTAAGTTTTATTAACCCAATCTGGGCAGACTTCAATAATAATAATCAACCGGACATACTTATACATCAACATTGGGAAAAGCTAACCTTTTATGATAATAAGGGGAATGATAAATTTAAAAATATTACAAAAAATACAGGCATTAGTCCTGTGGGAGGCAAGGACCGTCACGGCATAGCCATTGGTGACTACGATAACGATGGGAATTTAGACATGTTCATAACAAACGGCGGGTGTCACGGTAATTGCTCCGGCAGCAAAACTGATGAACTCTGGAAAGGCGATGGACATGGAAATTTTACAAATGTAACTTTGACTGCCGGAGTTGAAAATGCCGATGGACGCGGCAGGAGTGCATTCTGGGTTGACTATGACAACGACGGATTTCTTGACCTGTTTGTTTTAAACTATGCATCTACCAGCGTATTATATAAAAATAATGGAAATGGAACATTTACAGATGTAACAAAAGAAACCGGGTTAGACAATATTGATGGCCAGACTTGTTCGTGGGCGGATTATAATAATGATGGCACAATGGATCTGATTGTTGTAGGTATCAACAATGACCGGTTATTTAAAAATAATCCGTCTTCACATACATTTACTGAAACAACATCAGAATCCGGTTTTTTGAAGAAAATAGGGAATGGTGTTTCCTGGGGTGATTACGATAATGACGGCTATATGGACTTATACATTGCACGGGGTGTTCACACTAATTACCACAATTTAGTTTCAAAACCATCAGAAATACATTTTAAAGATGAGATAGAATTATTAGCAGGAGAAATTAAATTTGAGACTCAAAGCAGTAATGTTACTTTTGATCTATTAATTAAAAATACACATCAACCCAACAAAATATTTTTAGGGGGCGGGAAAACAACCCCTTCTACAGTGCCTTTTACTTTAACAAGAGATGATGAACGGCTTACAGGTGTTCCCACTATCCTGCCGGTATCAGAAATAGGTTTTTATATTTGGAAAGATGAGTCTGATGTCTGGCATGTATATTACAGCAGTAACGGTAACCTGAATATATTCTACGGTAAAATAACAGGTGACAACAGCTTAACTAATATCAAAACAAATTTTAAACCCGTTGATACCGGTTTCATAGATACGCTATATAAAAATAATAAAGATGGGACTTTCAGTGATGTAACAACTATATCCGGTATGGATAAAATTGGATCACATTCAACAGCCTTATGGGGTGATTACGATAATGACGGCCTCATGGATTTATACGTTGTAGATGGAGGAGATATTTCCGGGGGTGCCCCTAATATATTATTTAAAAATAATGGTGATGGGACATTTACAGATGTTGCAGGCAATACAGGAACTGATGATAATAAAGCCTCATACCGGCACTTCGGGGCTGCATGGGGGGACTATAACAACGACGGTTTCCTTGACCTTATCCTGAAGAACGGCGTTGGTGAGCTATACCCATTAGCTTATGGACCTGTGATTCTTTATAAGAATAACAGGAATAAAATTAATCACTATCTAAAGGTTCAATTGGCAGGGAAGAAAAGTAACCGTCTTGGAATTGGAGCGAAACTTACCTTGACAATTAACGGGAAAAATCAATTCAGGGAAGTAAACGGAGGCGGAGGAGGGGAACTTCGTTCTCAGGGAAGCGGCCCGGTGCATTTCGGAACCGGAACCGCCTCATCAATTGATACTCTTACAATACAATGGCCTTCTGGAATTGTACAGAAATTAACAAACATCAAGGCTGATCAATTTATGACTATCAATGAGGAGGAATAGCTTTAAGTCTTTCATACAGAAATCGGATTGCATCCTGCTGATCAGGGTCCTGAAGGTCCTTAGTAAAAACCTCAATATAATGGATAGGATAGGATAGTGCCTTTTCAAATGCCATCCTTAAATTTCCATGCGCATCCGGTGCCAATGTTTGAAATCCTATAATATTACCGTTTACAGCATGGTTTTTCATAATTGCATGGCTAATAAAAGTCCCTGAAGTATCTGTATTTTCGTGTAGTCCATCCTGTTGAAGATAAAGTCTATGACCGAACTTTGATATAGCGTAATTTGCAATAACTTCTTCTTTATCGTCACCCTTCATATTTGGAATATCTTTGATCGTAGGTGCCAAGTCCATAAACAACGGCTTTGTTGGAAATGATACTGCATAATTATCTAAAATATTATTCCATGTCTGAACGAAATTATCACCTAAACCGGAATTAACCACCTGGTTTATTTGATCATTTGTCATAAGGTCGCCGCGTAGATAATATAGCTCCCCGCCGGACCCGTTGGTAATGGCAACACGTTGCACACGCGGATTGGAATCGTACCGTGAACCTAATGCCTTAACAAAGGTAGTCCATGCCGAGAGATATTCAGTATCCCAAATTATGGGTAACCTACATTCGGCTTGTTTCGTTATACAAAGGTGATCTACATATTTTGTTTTTAGCCAGAGCCAACCAGGCGTCCACTCAGACCTGCCTCCGCCGATAATCCTTATTACAACTTTTTTATTATACGCACTTGCCCTTTCAATAACCTTATCAACAGGCGTCCAATTATATTCACCAGGGGCGGGGTTAAGTGTAGACCAGACAAATCTGGGTGCAATCCCTTTAACATACGGATGCTTCACCTGCAACATATTATCTATATCATCATTATTCAGTAATTGAAGGGATTCAGCCTTCATGTCAAGCATAAAAAAAGCCCATATCCCGGATATATCATCTCCCGCTATTTTCAGGTCAGTCGCAGGGGCCGGCTGGACAGATAGTGCCTTTCCTGTTGAAATGAATTCTGTACTTAAAATTATTGCAATAAGAAGAACTATTAAAACCGCTATTTTTTTTGTTGTCATGTAATCATCCTATCTTTCCCAAAGATATACTGCTGCATTATAACCCTGGTAAACAGGGTTACTCTATAGTTCAATATAATCTAACATCTATTTATCATCTAAAGCAACAAATATAAGATAGTAATAAACTTGAGTATTGAAACTTTTTTCAATATATCGTAATATTTATTACCGTAACCAGAGTTACGCCAGAGTAACGATATATATATTATATGGGAATATGAACCATGAAGTTTTATAATCGCAAACAGGAACTCCATGAACTTAACAGGCTTTACAATCAGTCAAAAGATACCGCACGTATGACTGTGATTACAGGGCGTCGGCGTGTCGGTAAAACAATGCTTGCACTGGAATTTGCCGGTAAGCATAAGTTTATTTACCTGTTTGTCTCCAGGAAGTCAGAGCATCTGCTTTGTATGGAATATATTGAGGAGATAAAAAAACATTTTCCACTGCCTGTCATTGGAGATATTAAATTTTTTAAGGATGTCTTTGCCCTTCTTCTTGACCTTTCAAAAAAAGAGCGGTTCATCCTGATTATTGACGAATTTCAGGAATTCTACAATGTAAATTCAGCAGCATATTCAGAGATTCAGCGTCTATGGGATTTGAATAAATCAAAATGTAAAATGAATCTCATCTGTATAGGCTCTGTTTATTCGTTAATGCATAAGATTTTTGAAGAATCAAAAGAGCCTTTATTCGGGAGGGCGGACAGGATACTTTTCCTTAAACCATTTACCATAAAAGATACCTATAGAGTATTATCAGATCACAGGGCATCTGATATGCGGTCGCTTTTTGATTGTTACGTACTTACCGGCGGAATGCCTAAGTATCTGGATATATTGACATCGAATGATGCTTTATCTTACAAAGATATACTTAATTTTATGCTCACACCGAATTCTCCCTTTATAAACGAGGGGAAAAACCTGCTTATAGAAGAGTTCGGGAAAGAATATGGAACGTATTTTTCTATCCTCGAGCTTATATCTATCGGCAAGACAGCAAGGACAGAGATTGAATCTGTTTTAGAGATACATGCAGGCGCCTATTTAGCAAGACTTGAGAATGACTATGCACTAATCTCAAGGCATAAGCCGGTAGGCGCCAAACCGGGTTCACGTCTTCAAAAATATAAAATAACAGACAACTTCCTTAACTTCTGGTTCCGGTTCATTTTCCGAAACCTATCCGCTGCTGAAACAGAAAATTATTCTTATATTAAGGAAATCATAAACAGGGATTATTCGAGTTATTCAGGACGTATTCTCGAAAGATTTTTTCATCAGATTTTTGCCGAAACAGGAAACTATAATGTGATCGGTTCGTACTGGGAAAAAGGAAATCAGAATGAAATTGATCTTCTTGCAATCAACGATTTGAAAAAGGAAATCACTATGGCCGACATCAAGCTCGACAGAGGAAAGATAAACCTTAATGCCTTAAAGACAAAGGCCGGAGGTTTGCTCAATATATATTCAGGCTACAAAGTCAAATGGCTGGGATTGAGTCTGGAAGACATGAAAGATTATTTGAAGTAAGGTGGACGTATTTATGGTTGTTAATTTCCCTTTCTATCTTTCCCAAAGATATACTGCTGCATTATAACCCCGGTAAACCGGCTTACTGTTTAATTGAATATAATCTAACATCTCCTTATCATCAAAAGCAACAAATGTGCGATAGTTTACAGCGGCAATCCATACACGACGATTATTGTTAAAAACATTTTTAAGATCAGATACACTCCTTATTACCGGACGTCCAACATACCTGTCAAGATAATAAGGGGATGGATTTCCTGATCTTCCGATGTCGTAAAAGACCTGCCTGTCTGTATAACTCTGTATATAATAATCAGGTGTAATGTCTGAATAGTACTCAATGGTATGTGACATAACTGCAATAACAATATCTCCTTTCTGTAAATTACTTTTTATGAAAGCACCGACATCCCTGTAGTCATAATCAATAACACCGGACCGCGTGTGAAAAGCCGGCTGAGTAGGGTCATAAGAAAGACGGTAGAGTTTCAGAAATAAGCTGTTGGAAGAGATAAAGACAACAACCAGAAATACAGAGCATGTACCCCATATAACCGGAGACAGGATTGGCAGCCGCAGTCCTTTAATCTTCTCTGCCATCCATGAAAAACTTAAAATTGAAACACAAGCGGCAATGATTATCAAAAAAGGCTGGCTGAAGTAGATGTATCGTGAAGTATAATAAGGCAGTAGATTTGCCAGCTCAAGAAGTATAATTATAATAATTGCATAGAGGTAGCGTAGTCCTTTATATTTTCTCAGAAATATTATTCCACAAACGAGCAATAAAGTGAAAATAACGTGGTTCTCCTGAAGGAGGAAGTTTGTTACATAAAAAAACGGGTCATACATAGGATACAAAAAAACCGGTAAAGGGGTGGTTACGTCAGAGGTGCCTATTCCAACAACGATATATGGGATTTGATAATACGTCCTTCTGGCTGTCTGTAGAAACACACCGGCAACCACTATACCCACAGCAAGCCATATATGCCTGTTTTTCAGCCAGGATAAATCCTTACCTTTGTATAGGATTCCTGCAATCAGGAGGGCAGGCAGGAGAAAGCCTGAAACCTCCCAGCTAAGATATGTCAGCAGGAATGAAATTGCAATATAATAGGCATACCGTGGTTGTTTATCATATCTCTCAAGATAGATGTAAAACAGATAAACTGTGAGGAGGGTGAACATCTGTACCTGCTGGGGAAAATAACAATCCTGTGCCCACGCTATGGCAAGCGGTGAGAAGGTATAAAGAATAGCTGCATACAGCCCTACAGCATATCCGAATAAACGCCCTGCAAACAAACCCACAAGGAGTATCGTTACTGTACCAAAGATAACAGCAGGAACTCTTGCAGCGGTTTCAGTGTCTCCGAACATCTTTATAGAAAAGGCTATTGGAAACGGCACGGCCTCGTAGGTAGTGAGCGGCTTTTCAAGTTCTCCCAGCATCTTAGATGAATAACCATGTTCAAGAATCCCCTGTGCAAATCGCACCATAGCTACTTCATCATGACTGAAAGACCTTGACCCGAGTGATTGAAGTCTTATAAGAAATCCTGTGAGGCAGAGTATTATGAGAAGTATAAGGAAGACAGCATACTTCTTCTGTAATATTTCTGAATAAGAAGAAAAACCTGTAGAATCTTTCAAGGCATAATGCTTTAGCCTCAAAAATGATAATAAAAAAAGAAAAACAAATATGCCGCCGGATACATAAAACGCCCATGGATTAAATATAACTGAAGGCTCATACTTAATATCAAAAGAAAGGAGATAGATTATTCCGAAAAAGAGCAGTGATGGGAGAAATAAATATGAAGTTATCTGTAAATGCTCAATCAGCGATGTATCAATGATGAGTACCTTCTTTCTTATAACAGAAAGTACAAGCCATGCAAGAATTAACAACACGGTGTTAAGAAATATAACCGCTGTCATCCTCATAAATCTGTATGTATAATATCCCTGAGGCAGATTTATCGGTCCGAGTATCCGCTTCTGTATCTGGGCAGTTGAGATAGATGCTGTTCCTGAAACTACTGTGATAGCAGGTTTCCAGATAATATCCCTTTTCCCTTCACCTGAAATATAGGCATAACTGCCTGCCATCCATGAACGGTCAGATGCAAGACTTATAATCTTCCCATCTGCCATCTCCACTATACAATCAACAGCTATGCCCTGAGTATTGCCTTCTCCGGATACTTCGAGCGTAATAACATTATTACCATTATGTATCAATGGAGTAATCTTCAACATATCTACCATGGGAGTAATAAATGCAACTCCATCCAGACGGAATCCGTTTACTGTAAGCGTATAAGACAAACCCGAGTAGATGCGGACCCACACCTCCCTGAGAGGCTCTCTTGAGATTATGATGTCCTTTTTGAATAATATTGTAGAGGAAGGGGCATCGGGGTGCCATATAATATTACCACGGAATGGTCTTGTGAAAACTGCCGGATTGGTAGTAAGAAACCCATTATCATAACCTTGGGCAGGGCTTATCTCTGAAGCATATTTCCAGTTAGTGTCATCAAAATCCTGTTCATACCAGGCAGATATATTTGTACCGGAAGATGCATAAGATTCCTGATTTGAAACGCGCCATGATTTATCAGAGGAAAAGGCATGCTGATGGCCTGAAACATCTGTGTAATTTCCTTCCATTGCAATGTCAGTCGCACTGCCGGAACTCATCCTGTATACGAATACTGCAATGACATTTTTGCCGTGCTGCAAACTTCCGCCGATATCGTAAATACCTGCAGCATTAACAGAAGGAAAAGTCTCCTTACCGACTACCCGGCCGTTGATATAAAGAATAAATTTATCCGGGGCACTTATCTTAATCCATCCCTCTTTAATTTTTTCAGGTATAAATAATACCTTTCTGAAATATGCCACAGGCTGTTGTGAAGGTGATGAAATCCAAACTGCCTTATTAAATATCTGTGGATAAAGCCTGGGAGGAATTGCAAAAAAAGTCTTCCAAACAAAATAACCGGAAACAACTCCGAATATTATAACTATAAATAATGCTGTTCTAAGATGTCTCATTCGTAAATAACTTACGTTCCCCCAAGACTTTTCAATATCCTGTAGTTCCCGAATAAATCCAGAGCCTTTGCCTTCTCATAATAGGTGCGTCCCTTGACAGGATCTCCCAGTTTATAATAACAATCACCTATTGTTGCATTAATATTGGAATTCAGGATATTGTTTCCGGAAAGTGAAAGAAACTTTTCTCCATAGCTCATTGCCTTCTGATAATTTCCTGAATCATAGTACGCCTTTGATAAATAATAATAGGTCTGAATCCCTGAAGGATTTAACTGCTGGGCCTTCTCCCACATTTGTACGCCATAACTGCTGTTTCCCCTGGTGTACTCTATCAGACCGGCTACATTGTATAGTTCTTCCAGAGACCGGATCAAAAGTTTATGCATATCACCGCTGCTCAATTCTAATGCCTTTTTATATTCAAATTCTGCCATATCATACCTTCTCTGTTCTGAATACAGGTTTCCCATGTAGAAATGATACTCAGTATTATTTCTTTTGCCTAAGGAGAAGGCAATAACACCGAGACGATTTTGGAATTCACTGTCCGTATCAAAAATATCGTTTCTATCAAGTATCTTCCTATATGCCTTTTCTGCTATAACAGGATTGCCTGCCTCCATATATTTATCACCATTGATAACATAATACTCTGAGATAATATAAGGAGCTACACTATAAGCAACTATTCCTATAAATGCAAAGCCCCAGATTATTACTGTACGTGTAACTGCCCTTAAACCCCTTTTACCTTTATCAGGATTTTTAACACTCCGGAAACAATAAAATAAGAGCATAATCCCTGTAATGAAGGTCAGATACCATCCATAAGAAAGGAAATAAAATAAAACATATATTCTTGTAAAAAGACCATCAATCAAAAGACGCGGGGCAAGCGTGGGTTCAAACCCTACATTAACGGGAAGAATAGATGAAAATTTTATCATATTGAGATGCTGTTGATGTAAATACAATACATCCTCAAGAAAAACATGGTCAAGGAAGGCCGCCTTGAGTATAAAATACAGTGTTGTGAAAATACACCCCATGGAAATATGAAAAACTATATACGAGTATGATGACCATAAACTCAGGATAACACCTATAGCCATTATAATTAACAGGATACTAAAGGATGATATTACGGAGGAATGTGTATTTAAAGATACTACCGGACTAAGAGAAATATCAAAGCCATTAACAGGACTTATCAGCGGGGGGGTGAACCATGAGAGTATGCTTGCCCCCATTAAGCAAATTACTGCAAATATCAAAACCGCTTTTTTCATTATTTATTTTATTATGGAAGACGTCCTGACCTTCTTTAGACCGAAAGAGGCACCCTCGATAATCATATCTATCTCATTCTTTGAAAATACATTCATAATAAACAGCGCGTATACATATACACCCATTCCGGATACAAAACCTGAGACCTGCCATATTAACGGAAGGTGTCTTGTGAAATACAGTAAAACAACTAATAACAATCCTGCAATAAAAGGTTTTCCTGCAATACCGGACCATGATACTTTATGACCCATTTTATGAATAAAATAAACACCAACACCGCATAGTGTCGCCTCTGACAATAGCGTACCGAAACAGGCCCCGATGAAGCTCATATATGGAATCAGCAGGAAATCTATAAGAATGTTAATGCCGAGGCATGAGAAAGAGGCAACGGTAAATAATTTCTGTTTTCCAATCGAGGTAAAAAGATAAACATACAACGATGTCGGGAATAGAAAGAACAGTGCCCAACTCATAAGCTGAAGTGCAGGTACTGCGTCATGGAACTTAGGGCCGAACAGAAGGGCTATCGTCAAATCAGCATAAACAGTGAGTATGACTGCCATAGGTAACCCTATTGAGAATAACATCTTTATAGCCTTGTCATGTGCCTCAAATAGCTTCCTGGGAGATTCTTTTCCCAGACGTGCAAACATTGGAAATAGAGGATGGGCAAGAGTAATCGGGATCAGATTAATCGCCTGTATTACCTTGTAAGCAGCATTGAATAGGCCCACCGCTGTCGAGGTACTAATCATCGAAAGAATGATAGTATCTACCTGCCATGTTACCTTACGGATAATTTCGGCAATTCCAAGCGGGACAGCCTCCCTGAACATGTACCATGCGCCTCTCGGATCCCAGATCATCCGTGGTTTTACATACTTAAACCTTACAACCAAATAATAATAAATCCATAAAAATATATTTGCCCCTAGATAGGCGAAGAACATCTGCGACATATTGGTATGAAACCATATTGCAAGAGAGATCAATCCAAAGAGCACGGTTTTATGTAAGGTAAAACCAACGGCATTGTATTCCATGTCTTCAAAGGCTCGACATACAGCCCCGTATCCCACCGCATGAAATGTAGAAAGGGCTGCAAGCCCTGCAATATAACTGGATATAATAATTTCATGTGACGAAGATACAATGTTTATTATAATGACAATCAATAAAAAAGATAAAATAGAAAAGGCCCATATCATCAATTTCATAATCCCGAGATGACGGGATACATTCTCCTTATCAACAGCAATCTCTCTGATAAAAATATTGCGCAGGCCGAGGTCGGCAGCAATCTCAAAAATACCGACAAATGCCATTACAAATGCATATTCTCCAAAACCGGAGGTCCCAAGATAACGGGCAATGGACACAATGGTCAGGAGATGTAGAACTGCACCTAATGCCTCACCAAGTACTCCTGTTACAATATTCTTTGCTATACGTTGAGACTGTTTCATAGGTGGATTCTGACTCAAAATAGTCTCATCAGAAAAACTCTTCTTTACAACAGGCTGAATTACCTCCTCGCCGGCTGAATCTCTCGTTACAGTTAATCTATCCCATGTATACCAGTGACCTGGATACTCCATTACATAATTTTCAAGTAGTGCTGTATACGCGGCTACAGCATCTTCTATTGAATCGGAATCCTTCCTTTTCACAAATATAGGTGAGTGAATTATTACCTTGTGTCTCCTATCATTCTCTCTGATTGTAAATACAGGCAGTATTGCAGCGCCGGTTATAGCCGCAAGAGAAGCAGGCCCTGTTGAAAATGAAATCTTCTTTCCCAGAAAATCTACATTAGTAAAACGCGACCCCTTTGATCCATCACCCATAATTGAAAGTATGCTGTTTTCTCCTAAACACCTCAATAGATTCCTTGCATAATGTTTCTCTTTATGATACAGCATCTTAACAGGCAAAAAAGAATGACACCGTTTTTTTATTCCAAGGATTGACTTCTCAATAGTCCCGATGTATCTTCCCGGATAAAAATCAGAAGGTGCATTCTGTTGATAAAATGTGTTGTCTTTATATTTGAGTATATCCGGTGTTATTAATGGAGTGTCTTGCCAATCTACTATATGTTGAAATAAAGAATATCCTTTATATCCTAAGGCCGCAAGCGGTATCCCGTAGGACCCTAAGTGAAAACTCAATAAAATTACTCCCTTATTAAGTTTTATGGCAGAATCAAGATGCTCAAGTCCGCATATAGAACTGACCCTGACATCTATATTATCTGCGGAAACCCTGCCGGCAAGAAATAACTCTACAAGATGAATATACCTTGTAGTCAGATTTGCAATAATAACATCATTAACCTGTTTTGAAGACCATCTGTTCTCCATAATACTATTAATACCCTTTTTAATCTGCGGTACAGGGGTAACATTGAGTTTTGAGTGAATCATCGCAATAACTTCAGCGAAATATATTGCTTTACTAAATGAAAGGCAGGAACAAATCCATCTGAAAGGATAGTATATTAATATCAACCCAAGAATGTTTAATAAATTCCTAACCATATATTATTACTATTCCTTATACCGGGCCGGTGCTGTCATACCTCCAACCTCTTTCCTTAACTCACTGAAGGCAATTCTCCAGTCATATCGTGCCTGAACAAGGAGTTTCTCTTTCTCTGCCAGAGTGAGTTCAGCCTCATGAACTATGCTTTCAGGAGAAAGATGTTCCTTAACCCTTTCCTGAGTAAGTGTAAGAGACTGCCTTGCGACAACAATATCCTTTTCCAGATAGGAAATGCGGTCTTCTACTTCAAGTATATTCCCATACAGACGGTTGATATTAAGAATCGTCTCCCTGCTGAGTTGTAGTAACAATAACTGAGCTTCATTAAGTTTTGACTGCACTGACATCTCTTTTGCCCTTGTTAACCCGGAATCAAAGAGCGGCACACTTGCATTGAGCGAGGTAGTCCAGTAGGTATGTATAGGCGGGCCAAAGTCATCTCCAAGAGAGTAAGACATATTTAAATCAAGCACCGGCTGTTTTGCTTTTCTCACAAGATCAAGCTCGGATTCTATTTGCTTAATAAAGCTCCGGACAGATTTTATAGCCGGATGATTTTCTGCTGAAATAGTTATCAGAGATTCCAGAGATGGTCTGTCAGGAATAAGATCTGACGGCGGTTCAATTATGACTTCTTCATTCATATCAATACCTATGACAGAAGCAAGCTCTTTTTTCAGAAGTGATAATGCCTGACGTGAACGAAAGAGGTCATGGTCCGCTGCAACCCATTTGCTCTCAAGATCAAACAACTCACTTTGAGTGATTAAGCCTAACTGCAATCTTGCCTCCCTAGCCTTATATTCTCTTTCATATTCCTTATCGCGAAGCTCCTGTACTTTTATATCTTCCATAATCTTCAGGGCAGAATAGTAAAGCCCTGTTACACGATAGAGGATATCTTCTTCCATGACATTGTATTTATATTTAGACTCTTCGACCCTGTATTTTGCGCCGGAGATTAAGGGAGATTCCTTACCGAGCCATGTCCCGTTTTGATAAAGAGGTAAGTTTAAACTAATACCGGTATTATAATATGACCCATCCGTACCGTTGACTTTAATTGAATCTTCTGTTCTGCCTGATACCAGTGAATAAGGGGAAGGAGGCTTACCATTGAGATACCCTAATTCTCCTTTCCAGTTCAGTCTAAGTCTCTGCTCTGCCTCATGTATAGCATAATCTCCCTCAGCATAATGCTCCCTTGTCTTTTCTATCCTGAGTTGTGGATTATGTTCAAGTGCAAATTCTATATAACCTTCAATATTACATGTAATCGGGAAGGCATAAGAGGAATGAAAGAGGATTAAGAAGAAAATTATTATCTTCAGGAATCTCATTTTCGACTTATTGAAAGTGTTTTTTTTGTATCCAGCGATACCTTGTCTCCATCTCTGAGATTAAGCTGTCCAACTGTTACAACTGTATCTCCTGTTTGCAGACCGCCGAGTATCTCTGTCATACCATTGGAACTAACGCCGGGACTTACCCTTTTAAGATGTACAACATATTCTTTATCTACAACAAAAACTGTTGCCTCTCCTGAACCGACAGGCGCAATAATAGCAATACTCGGTATAGCGAGTCCTTTAATGGATTTCTTAATCCTTGCAAAACCGCTCAGCCCCGGCTTTAACTTAAGACCCGGGTTATTCAATTTTACAAAGGCTGAAAATGTCCTGGTCTTGGAATCACTCATAGGATCTATCTTTACAATTACCCCCTTTAAAATCAAATTAGGATAAGCATCAAATGTGACCTCTGCCTCCTGTCCATTATAAATGTCACCTACACGGTCCTGTGAAACCCTGGCAGCCAATAATACATTGTCAATACGTCCAATGGTAAAAAGGCTTTGATTAGCAGCAGGTACTTCACCAGGATTAATTGCACGTTCCATAATGACACCTGCCACAGGTGCAGTTACTTTTGCATTACTGCGGTCTGATTCAGCTTTCTGCAGTTTAAATAGTGCATCACTATGATTGTAAATAGCATCTTTATAATCACTTTCTGCACTCTCCAGTTCCGCAAGCGCCACAATACCTTTTTCATATAATGCCCTGATTCTGCTAAGAAAGGTCTTTTTGTTATCAAGATCCATTTTAGTCTTACCTACGAAATCTCTTGCGCTTAAAAGACCTGCTTCTATAAGAGTAGTGTCAAAATCAAGGAGTACCTGATCTGTCTTTACCATACTTCCGAGGTCTACATATACGCCTCTTACCCTTGCAGAAACCTTTGAAGAAAGATGTATGGTAGATATTTCCCTGATCTCACCGCTTGCACCGATTATATCCTCAATATTATAATCTTTAACAGAAACGACCTCAACAGGGACCTTTCCAAGCACCGTTCTGGACATCTTTGGATCAGTTGTAATCTTACGTTTACCTACAGGGATTATAACAAATAAAATTAAAAGTATTGCCGCAACAAATATCCCTCCGGCAATCCACCATTTACTGCGCATTAATACACCTCAGATTAATCAAAAAGTATTATCCTCCTCCGTTCAGGAAAATCAATATTTTTAAGATACTTTCTCCTGTCGCCGTTTCTATTTTGGGTAATGTTGGATTCACCATTATGCCCATTATCTCTCCTGTCATAATAGCTTATAGCATCTTTTAAGTCTACAGGAACCTTCTTTGTGAGTACATAATTATATAATCCGTCAATCTTTTTTGCCACATTTTTCCAGTCAAATTCACGGAAAAAGAGTGCTCTCGCCCCCCGTGCTACATACTCGCGAAGTTCATTATCCTTCAGCAGGATAGTAATCCCTTCTCCAAAAGCATTACTATCGTGGTCATCTACTACTATGGCGCTCTCCCTGTTTATTAATCCTTTTGCTGAACCGGTAAAACATACAATGGCTTTTCCTGCGGCCATATAATTCAGCAATTTTACAGGAAAACCGGGTGTATTAGGCCTCGGCAATGCTGTAACATCTGCTGCTGCAAGATAATCAGGTATTTCTGTGAAAGAGACACGGTCAGTAATTATAACATTTTTTCCCAGTCCGTTCCGGTCTATTAAATCGTTTAGTACCTGCAACTCCTTTCCATTAAGAAGATTCGGGACAATCATCAGGAGAGCGTCAGGAATCTGAGAAACAACACGTTTCATAGCAATCACAAGGTAATCAAGCCGTTGAAATGAGTTAAGCAGTCCTGTATAGAGTACGAGAGGCCTGCTGCCGATGCCGTACATATCTCTGATCTGCTGTCTGTTACCCCTAAGGAATATTCCGCCGTTAACACCGAGCGGTATTCTGCTAATCTTCTCTTTACGCACACCTTCGTTAACCAGGAAATCCTTTAACTCTGAAGAGATAGCAATCAGATGATCTGCCCTGACCGGAACACTTTTATCAAGCATCCTTGCAAGTGCCACAGCCAGTACCTTAGGGCGGATAAAATTGTAGGACGGCAATTCATCGCTCATTGTATTAATAGCATGGTAAATTACCGGTTTCTTAATAAACGGTCTTGCAACAACAGCAGAAAGAAGTCCTTCATAATTATGTGCATGTACCAGGTCTATATTCTCGCTCCTGACCACCTGTAAAAGTTTATGGGCAAGTAAAATATCAAGGAATGGTTTATCAAAAGTAGGCCCTACCTTTATATTTCTGCTGAATCCTGGAAATGGTATCCGGTGGATATTCACTCCATCAATATTAATATCCTTTTCACCCTGATGATATGTGACAAGATGGATATTATGTCCAAGTTTCATTAGGGCATCCACCATCTCTTTTATACTGCCGGGGGTACCATGATTGGCAGGAAAAGGGGATGCAACAACCATAGCAACTGAGAGACCATTCTTCATTAGAGCACCTCTTTAATAATATTCAAGTGAACAAGGATTTGAGGGTTTAATCGGACGGCCTTTATGACTTTTTCCACTTCACCATGCACTCAGCAGACCTCATTTTTATATGTAACCCATATCAGCAAGACGATCCCTGACTGCATCTTCTTCATCCTGTGAATATCCTGCAGGATCTTTTTCAATGTTAGAATCGCCGGTGTTGTTTACAATTTTCAATGGATGATCTGTTATATAATCCTTTTTGATGGCATCCTTCAGGACAACCCCATCCATATCATCAGGCACAGGGATGTCAAGTAAATAGAGGGCAGTGGGGGCAAGGTCTGCAATATTAGCATTTGTAATCTCTAAGTTTCTTTTAATCGGACCTCCGTGCAGTATAAAGATGCCATGCTGACGGTGGCTCCCGAACCTCGCAGTATGAACTTCCGATGGGCTTAGTTTTCTTATAGATTCATTGAACTTGTTCGGCTTACTCTGTTCACTGAGATAGGTATAGCCTTCAGTCAGTGCCCAATCAATCACAATATCCGGGGACTTTTGAGTATAATTCCCTTTATAAACCTCTTCCCTGCGATATGCCTTATTGACTACAGGCTGACATGTATACGGATCTTTAAAACTATAAAGTTTCTGAATAATCTCATCTCTTACTTTCTCATATTCTGCACCCGGCGCTACTATCCCTTCAGGGTCCCTTCCTCTCACATTTACCCATATTGAAGGAAAATGAGGGGTCTCTTCTGAAAATGCCATTGTCCCGGACCATTCTATTTGTGAAAATCTTAAAGAGGATTCGAGCTTGTTGACAAATTTTACTGAGTTACTGCGCATCAATATCCCCTTTAATTTGGCCGGAACGAACTTTATCCCTGCACGTTTAACCCCCTGAAGCAGGTCATTTTTCATTGATGAATAAGACGTATCCCTGAAAGCAAGTAATCCATTTTCTGCCAGCCAATTGTTAAGATAAACTGCCTTATTCCCGCTCCCTCCAAATCCATGGTCCGACATAATCATAACCACGGTATCTTTTGAAGACATGGATAAGAGTTCGCCGATCTTTTCATCCACCTTCTCATAAATATGAAGTATAGTATCCTTGTATTTTCTACCTTCACCTTTATTATGAAGAGGAGAACGAGGGTCATAGAAATGCCAGAAACTGTGGCTCACTAAATCTGTCTCACCAAAAACAATCATGAAACAGTTGGGCTGATATTTCTTATAAAGATATTTGGCATTTGCCGCCTTTCTCTCAATTGTTGCAAGGATTTTTTGTTCTGCAATATCCAGGTTACCCTTTGCAATATCTCCGTGAACATTTGATGTAACAACATATTCCCCAACCTCTTTGTTTAACTCCTCAAATAGTTCCTGAGGATACATTGATGTGGCTTTGCCTTTAGGGGATGTCATACCAGGAGTATCAAACCCGCTGATCATAAAATGTTTGACCTCTTCCGGCGGATAAGTTGCAGGTACTGCCATTATACCGACATTCTTACCTGCTTCATTCATAATCTGCCAGATGGTCTTGCTTCTTCTCATCCCTCCATTTACAAACTGTACCTCATAGCTCCCCTGTTTACGCTCTGTAAAATCATAAACACCATGTTTCCCGGGATTCTTTCCTGTCATAAATGTATTCCATGCAGGAAATGTCATCGGAGGGATAGTGCTGTTCAACCTTGCATGTACGCCTTCATTTAATAATCTCGAAAGATTGGGAAGTTTCCCATTCCCTGCCCAGGGCTTTATTAAATCGAATGTACCGCCATCAAGGCCAATGATTAGTAACTTATTCATCCGAAAATCTCCATAGCTCACCCTCCCCCTAACCCCCTCCAGTCAAGGGAGGGGGAATAAAACCATGTACCCTGTCTCTACACAATTTTACTGCACATATCCAAGGTCTCTGAGCCTGGCTTTCACCATCTCAGCCTCATCATCTTCATAAGTCACTTCCTGTTGTTCAAACTGAGAACCGCTGTTATCTGAGTATTTAACCGGATTGGACGATATAAAATCATCTGTGAAAGCCTCTTTTAAGACCCTGCCGTCCATATCTCTCGGTACCGGAACACCCATTCTATATAAAAGTGTTGGAGTCAGGTCCATAATACTTGCGTTATATTTGCCTGTATCTTTTTTAAATCCAGGTCCTTTTAGAAGAAATACCCCATTCATCTTGTGGGTGCCGCTCCACTCAGTTCCAGTGGATATTTTATCCTCCACATAATCCACTGAACCTTTGCAAGTTACTCCGAAACTTGGTCTCCCTACAAAGGAATTTTCCTCCCACCATGCAAGAGTAAGATCAGGAGCTTCTTCTAAATAAGGGCCATTGTAGAGTTCTTCTTTTGTATAAACCTTTTTTATAACCTGTTCATTGCTCCTTGGCTCTTTCAGAGAGTAGAGTTGTTCACGTATATTTTCAATTATTTCTTTGTATTCTTTCCCAGGATTTACAATACCCTCAGGCATCTTTCCTTTTACATTTATACAAATATTCGAAGGGTTGGTTAACACTTCATGACAATATGCCCTTGTCTTTGACCAGTCTATAGAAGAAAAAAGAGTAGAACGTTCTTCCCATTTCCTCCTCAGAGTAGGGAAATTATTCACAAGCGTTGCCTTTGTATCTGAAGGTAGAAAAGTTCGAAGAACCTTATCCATTTTTTTAACACCATAATTAATTAAACCGGCATCTCTATTATTGCCGCCCTTGAGATGAAGCATTCCTATTTCCTGCAGGAATCTATTAACATAAAAAACACGCTGCGGCGTTGCACCTGCCCCATGATCTGACAGCATGACAACAGATGTATCATCTGAAAGAGAAGATAATATTCGTTGTATATTCATATCCACATTCTGATAAATTTTAAGTATTGCATTGTTATATTTTATTGCTCCAACAGCGTCAAAACGCGGGTGAGCAGGATCCATAAAATGCCAAAACAGATGCTGAAAATGATCAGTTGCACGAAATACCATCATAACAACATCCGTAGGGTGTGTCTCCATTAAGTGGAGTATCATATCTGTCTTAAAGTCCTCAACCTCCATAGAACGTTTGATAAACTGATCACGCTTGTTGTCGGACCTTGTTTCACCCAAAAACTGAACACCAAGAAAACCGAGTTTTTTGCGGTTAAATGTTTTTTGTAACTCTTTATACAATGATTCCGGATAAAATATCCTGCTGCTTTCTTCCGGTGCATCCAATCCGGAAATACAGTAACCATTCAACTTCTCAGGCGGATATGTCATAGGTACATTAAACACACCTGTACTCAAACCCGCTTCATTGAGAATCGCCCATAATGTTTTTGCCCTTCTTGAAAGTGCATTTGTGTACCGCATCTCATAACGTCCAGGCTCGGGTTCTATAAAATGGAACAGTCCATGCTTGCCCGGATTTTTACCTGTCATAAAGGATGTCCATGCAGGGGCAGTTATCGGGGGCATTGTGGATTCAAGATTTCCCCAATAGCCTTCTTTCATCAATCTTGCAAAATTAGGAAGAAGTCCTTCATTTACCCACGGCTCAATAAGATCAAAAGTACCTCCATCAATCCCTATTATAAATATCTTAGGTTTTCCACTGTACATCATCTTCAATTAACTACCTCCATATTCAATATTTGGCGGTCTCAATATTCTTCTTTTCCCTTTTTCGTGATCTGGAAAGTTGTATAACAAATTCCTGTTGTTCATTAAATTTATCCTGAAAGCCCGGGAAAGATACACAATTTCTGCAGGCATTAATATCATTCTTCGCATGCAGTATCTTCCTTCTGAAATCTGAATATTTTTTACCTGACCAAACTTCGGATAGGGAGCTCCCATTAAAGACATTCCCAAGTACAGGCGGGGAAAGATTAATGTGACAGCATGGGATCACATTCCCATCATAGTTTACAACCGGAAGCATCCAGAGCCAGTAACAGTGATTCTTATTTTTTGTATTTCCATTATCATCATGATTAACAGTGTAACCTGTTTCGGCTGAGGTTTCTGAATCGTTAGCAAATTTAAGCTCTTTGCAAGCTAACCTTAAATGGTATTGATCAACGCCCAGCTCCTTAGCCAACCCCTTAACTTTACTCGTATCTTTCAAATTGTGGTCGAAAACAAGATACCTTAAAATTATCCTCGGAGTTCCGCTGTGAAGCCTATTTTTAGCATTAACAATCCGTTTAATATTTGAAAATACAGTGTCACACTCTCCTCCAACATGATACTTTGAATAAATATCCTGAGTCGTTCCTGAAACAGAGATAATCAAAGTATCAAGTCCGGCCTTAACAAGCCGTTCTGCCTTTTCATCAGAATTTATCAGATGCCCGTTTGAACTTGTCATTACAGCTACTCCGTTGGATACTGCATATTGAATAAGCTCAAAGGCATCCGGATGAAGAAATGGTTCACCGGAATTATAAAGAATAATCAAAAAAACATGGTCCTTTACCTCATCAATCATATTTTTAAATGAAGATATGTTCATCTGACCTGTTTGCGTAGCCTGTTCCCTTAAACCTGTCGGGCAGGCTGTACATTTCAGATTACAGATATTATTAATGTCCACCTGTATCAGGGATGGGTATCCGGTAGTGCGCGGGATTCGCAGTGCACCGTAAAACATGTTTTGGAATAGGTTTATTAGCTTTTTTACAGTAAGCTGTCTTCTGATAATAAGGCGAAACCCCATCTTTGCCAGAAAAGCAACCTGTAATAATCTCTGTTTTACCTGTTGTATTGGCATGCCTTTAATGTTTAACTGCAATTATCATACCACCTTTAGCTTAGCTTAATTACGCAATTTTGAAGATGTTAGTTCTTAATATTACGCATTTTGTAACTCATATTACACATATTATTATCAGGTTATACTCTTGAGACTTGTGCAAAAAAATTAATACGGATGTTACATGTATAATCTATCAATAATCTACTGCGGATATTTATG
>JACRGV010000008.1 GCA_016212215.1 Nitrospirota bacterium | reverse complement strand
AAACAGTAAGCAGTGAGCAGTAAACAGGAAAGGCAGTCTTTATCTGCTAACTGCTTACCGCTTACTGCTTACTTGGGGTCATTTTCGGATGAACTCCCATGAACCGAGGGTTCACAAAGGGGCATGAAAATCAGCGGGACAAGAATGTCCCGCCTATCCTCATAGAAATGGATAGGCGGGGTTTTCTTACCCCGCCGGAGGGCATTTTCGAGTAAATAATGTAAGCTATATCAGCCTTAAAAGGTGCTATACCAAAATAAAGGTATGAAGTGAAACGATATAATATGGGAATTGTGGGTAATATAATAGGGATAACTTAATATAGTTTACTGACATAATCATCCAGTATTCTTCTGTGGTCAAAGGCAAGTTCTATCGGCAGGTCGTCCTTTGTGTATATCCCAACCTCTTTGGCATCATCTGCGGCTACCGGAGTTCCTTGAGCTCGTCCAATAAAGACTGTTGCTATGGTATGCTGTCGAGGGTCACGGTCAGGTGCAGAGTATATATGAAACTGCCGGACAAGCTCAACCTTGAGAGACGTTTCCTCAAGTGCTTCCCTTACTGCGGCTTCTTCGAGGGTTTCACCATAATCAACAAATCCGCCAGGTATGGCCCAGCCGTAAGGAGGGTTTCTCCGTTTGATTAAGACAATCCCCTTATTATCGAGTTCTATAATAATGTCTACAGTGGGGAATGGATTTTTGGGTTGGATTGATGTGCCGCATTTAGGGCATGTAGAGTATCGCATTGAATTTTATTTCCTGGTTATGTTACATCATGGACAAGGCTTCTTATTCCTCTACTTGGTGTGGATGGAGGAGTTTCAGCCGGGTATCCGATAGAAAGAATTGCTATCGGCCTCAGATTGTCTGATGCACCGATTATGTTATTAACTAAATCATCCTCAAAAGCGCCTACCCATACACTGCCGAGGTCAAGTGCAGTTGCGGCTAATTGTGCATAAGCACAAGAGATAGTAGCATCCTGCACACAATATAATTCAGCCCCCCTCATTCCGTATTTGATAAGTGACCTTGCCGGATGGGCACAGAATACAAGGGCAAGCGGCGCCTCTGCAATGAAATACTGACCTAATGCTGCATGTGCCAGATTTCTAAGTTTTTCCTCAGAATGTATAAGGAATATCTCAACTGCCTGCAGGTCACCGGCAGAAGGTGCTGCATTTGCTGACTCAAGTATTGTCTTGACCTTATCATCCTCTAATGGCTTATCCAGAAAGGCCCTGATTGATCGGCGATTATCAATAACTTCAAAAAAATCCATTTACTTTATTAGTCTCCTGATATTTGGTTATGCAGGCTGATATTAGCAAATGCAGGAGAGTATGGCAAGGGTTTCTCAATTTTAGCTCCTGTTATTATATTGCCTTGCCTTATTAAGATATGTTATTTTAATGGCACATATATACTATCCATTATGGATAACTTGAGGATTTTCGGATGAACCCTCATGCCCCCCGGGGCACAAAGGATGATGAAAATGAGGCTCCCTCACCCGGAGCCCCCCTCCTGCCTCCCCCCGCAAAGGAGGGGGGAGGAATTTGGTAGGAATTTAATTGCAGCTCTCCCGCCAGGGGAGAGGGCTGCTAAGTTTTTTCCCCCTCCCTTGACGGGAGGGGGTTAGGGGGAGGGTGAGCTATGGAGATTTTCGGATGAACCGTCATGAGCGGGGCGCTCACAAAGTGGCATGAAAATCAGCGGGACAGGAATGTCCCGCCTATCCTTGTAGAAGTGGATAGGCGGGGTTTTCTTACCCCGCCTGAAGGGAACTCGTATGAATACTATACAAGACATTAGTGAGATGAATAGCTATGTAATAGAGCTTCGCCGTGAAGGGGTGACCATCGGCCTTATTCCCACAATGGGGGCACTTCATGAAGGTCATTTAAGCCTTATGGAATATGCGAAAAGGGAAACTGACATTGTGATTGTCTCCATATTTGTGAATCCAACTCAGTTCGGTCCAAAGGAGGATTTTACGGAATATCCGAGAGACGTGGAGGGCGACAAGAAAAAGTTGGAAACAGTTGGGATAGATACACTCTTTCTCCCTTCTGCCTCTGCTATATTTCCGGATGGGTTCAGGACTTTTGTTGAAGTGGAAGGCATTTCCCATATTATGTGTGGTGAGACGAGACCCATACACTTTAGGGGTGTTGCAACTGTAGTATTGAAACTATTCAATATTGTAAGACCGCATAAGGCATTTTTCGGGCAGAAGGATTTTCAGCAGACAGTAGTTCTGAGAAGGATGTCTGATGATCTGAATACAGGCGTGGATGTGGTAGTTCTGCCGACAGTCCGTGAGGAAGACGGGCTTGCCATGAGCTCAAGGAATAAGTACCTGAATCAGGACGAAAGGAAGGCCGCAGCCGTACTTTACCGTTCACTGAGAAAAGCAGCAGAGATGTTTGAGGGAGGGGAGAGGTCTGCTGACATTTTAAAAAAGGAAATGCACGCGATGATTGCAGGCGAGTCTTTAGTAATTCCTGAGTACATTGTTATTGCCGACCCAGAAACACTTCAGGAAGAACAGGAAGCCGGTGAAGGCACTGTCATAGCCCTTGCAGCAAGAACAGGAAAGACAAGGCTGATTGATAATATTATTTTGTGATTTGCTATGACAAATATCATTGATGCTGATATCAATATTGTAGTTAAATCATAGATAAAATCAGCGGGACAAGAATGTCCCGCCTATCCTCAATTTATTCATGGATAGGCGGGGTTTTTCAACCTCGCCGGAAAGATATCGGGATAAACCGACATGAGCCTTCGGCTCACAAAGGATGATGAAAATGAGGCCCCCTCACCCGGACCCTCTCCCGCCAGGGGAGAGGGAGTCTGAGATTATTCCCCCTCCCTTGACGGGAGGGGGTTAGGGGGAGGGTGAGCTATGGAGATTTTCGGATGAACTTTATTAAATTCATTAACAGGAGGGGGGACTTATGGGAATATCTATAGAGGATGTACTGAGTGCACTAAGGGTTGTTATAGACCCTGATTTAAAGCAGGATGTGGTTTCACTTGGATTTATCAAAGACCTGAATATAGAAGGGAGAAGGGTTTCTTTTATTCTTGAGCTTACTACCCCAGCCTGTCCTTTGAAGGAACAGTTAAAGGCATCTGCTGAGAATGCGGTAAAAGGGATTAGCGGTGTAAGTGAAGTGAATGTTGAGGTTACTTCTAAAGTAGCTTCCCACAGGATGGAAGGGAATGAAGAGGTACTTCCGGGTGTTAAAAATATTATTGCAATTGCCAGTGGTAAGGGAGGTGTAGGAAAATCTACTGTTTGTGTAGGGCTTGCCACAGCGCTTGCTGCCACAGGGGCAAGGGTTGGCTTGCTTGATACTGACATATATGGTCCGAGTATTCCTATAATGATGGGTGTGAAGGAACAGCCCCAGTTAAAGGATCAAAAGCTTATACCAATAGATAAATACGGCATCCGGCTTATGTCTCTTGGTTTTCTGATCTCTGAAGATACGCCTTTGATATGGCGGGGGCCTATGGTTATGAAGGCGGTTGAACAGCTCATTACTGATGTTGCATGGGGAGAGCTTGATTACCTTTTAATGGACCTTCCTCCCGGCACAGGGGATGTCCAGTTGACCCTTGCACAGAAAGTGCCGCTCACAGGGGCAGTAATCGTAACTACCCCGCAGGACGTTGCACTGCTTGATGTTGTGAGAGGTATCTCAATGTTTAAGAAGTTAAATGTGCCGATTCTCGGTATTATCGAGAATATGAGCTATTTCTCTTGTCCCCATTGCGGCGAAAAGACAGAGATATTCAGTCATGGGGGCGGAGAGACAGCATCAAAGAAGTGGGAAGTCCCATTTCTTGGAGAACTTCCGTTAGACTTAAAGACAAGGGTTGGAGGAGATGCAGGCAAGCCAGTAGTGATTGACGCGCCTGATTCTCCACAGAGTAAGATATTTATAGAGATTGCAGAGAAGTTAGCAGCGGGGATAAGTACTTTGGGAAGATGAGATGTTAGAAGTTAGAAGCAAGAAGTTAGAGGTAAGACGTAAGATGTAAGAAGGAAGCGGTAAGAAAACAGAATGAAGTAGGGGACAGATATTCAATCTGTCCCCCTCCTTTGTTTCCCTACGCTATCTTTGAAATCCTTTCCAGTCTCCTGTTTGCTGCATCCCAATTGATATTCTTCATAAATGTTTCAATATATGGCGGTCTCTTTACTCCGTAGTCAATGGTGTAGGCATGTTCGTAAACATCCATGACAAGCAGGGGCCATGCTAATGCAGGATAGTTGTTGTGATGGGCATCTGCACCGTAATTGTGGAGTCTACCGTCATAGAAGCTGTAGGCCAGCATTACCCATCCTCTCACAGCCATTCCGCACGCCTTAAAATCCTCAATCCACTTTTCTGCAGAACCAAAGTCACGGTTTATCAGATCTGCAATCTTACCTGTAGGATTGCCTCCGCTGCCGCCAAGATTATCAAAGTAGAGTTCATGCAGTACCACACCGTTTAATGCAAAAGTCTCATCTGCCTTGAGGGCGCGGTATTCGCTGTATATCTGATTGGCCTTGGTCCTGTCTGCTGTTCCCAGCCTGTCCTCGATCTCATTTAACTTGTTTACATATCCTACATAAAGAATATCCTTGTGCTGTGAGATCTGATTTTCAGACAATCCTTCTAACTTCCCCATCTCAAACTTCTTTATCTCATGTGACATATCAGCACCTCCCTTTCTAAAAAAGCTTACAGAAACTTAAACTGCTCCATAAGTCTCCATAAGCAGGCATCCCTAAGAATGCCTTATGGTTATTGTTACATCTTACATCTTGCTTCTTGCCTCTAACTTCTTACTGTTCTCCTTACACTCCGGACATATACCGGTAAACCCCACACAGTGATTAAGAATCTTAAACCCTGTAGTTTCTGCAACGATTCCCTCTATCTCTTTTAATACGAAGTCTTCTACATCTCCGATTTTTCCGCACTTAATACATGTTATGTGATAGTGAAGGTCAGGATTACCATCAAACCTGCCTTCTTCACCACTGCATGCTATTTCAATTATCTCTCCCTTTGAGTGTAATAACTTCAGATTTCTGTATACTGTCCCCAGACTGATGTTAGGGATTACCTTTTTAACTTCTTTGTAAACCCATTCAGCAGATGGATGGGTCTTTGTTCCCCTAAGTACCTCAAGTATAGTCTCTCTTTGTTTTGACCGTCGTTGCATTTTTCAGCCCCTTTCAGTCATGCCTTACGTACGTATACCTTAAATACATTCCCTTCTTCAACAAGACCGATATATTCATTCCTGGTTGAGGAACACCATGCAGGCATATCCTTTTTAATACCGGCATCATCCGAGAGGACTTCAAGCACATCACCGCTCTGCATCTCTTTCATCTTCTTTGAAGTCAATATTATGGGCATAGGACATAGTTGTCCGACAGTATTTAGCGTTACATCAATCTTTGACGGGACACCCATCTTACCATTTCACCTCCTTTTTGATAATAGTAATAATTACTGATAAATAATTTATACGATAAAACACACCTGTTTGTCAACAAAAAAATAATATTTTTAAATCTTTTTAAGAATACACATGATCCGAGACTCTCAAAGGGGAATGAAAACCCCACCCTCACCCTGATCCCCCCTCCTGCCTCCCCCCGCAAAAGAGGGGGGAGGAATTTGGTAGGAATTTAATTGCAGCTCTCCCTGAGGGAGAGGGGGCTACGTTGATTCCCTCCCCTTCAAGGGGAGGGGTAGGGTGGGGATGGGGTTGATTTTCGGATGAAGTTGTTGCATTCAATACTTTACCTGCGGCCGTATTCAATTATCCGGCATTTCATTCCGGGCTTTCCTTCCCTTGCCCCTTCAATCCATGCAAAGCGTATTTTATCGGGATTGCCGGCGTTTATTAGATGGATTTCTTTTGGTTCTATCCTGTGTGTACGCATTTCGATAATGAGGTCTGCCAACCGCTCTACAGGATAAATGATGCTGAACCTACCTTTCATCTTTAGCAGATACCGGCTGACCTTCATTATTTCTCTGAGGCTTATGGTAAGCTCCTTATTTGATATGGCCTTTCCTTTGTGAGCGCCGGTGCGGCCGGATGATGGGGTTCTGTAAGGAGGATTGGTTATAATGTGATCAAAATGTGCGGATGGAAATAATTTGGGGAGTTCTTTTATATCTTTATGGAGTATTGAAATATGGGATGTCAGGTTATTGAGGACCACATTACGCTCTGCCAGTTCAGCCAGATCCTTCTGTAATTCCACAGCCGTAATATGGATAGTCGGCGCCTTCCTATATAGGAGAAGAGACACAACTCCACAGCCGGTACCAAGCTCTAATACTTTTGAATATTTTTTAGGGGAGGAAAGTTTGGAGAGGAGGATTGAGTCTGTGTTAAAACGATAGCCGTCTTTCTTCTGGATTATCTTAACATCTTCCATTTGTTCGAGGGTTTCCTCGGGATTTAACCCCATCCCCACCCTAACCCTCCCCTTGAAGGGGAGGGAATTTTCGTGGTCATTGAGATTAAGGATAGGTGGGACATTCTTGTCCCACTCATTTTCATCCCCCTTCAGCATATCTCTTTGCAAGTTCAATTATATCCTTGAGCGGCAGGCCGGTTTCATGGGCAAGGCGCTTGCAATCTTCATATTCAGGGACGATGTTTATTATACTCTCAGAACTGCCTGATACCTTTACCCGTACCCTGCCTTGTGGAAGCTCTATTTCTTTTATTTCCCTTTTAAGAGTTGAACGGCCTGTCTTGCTAATCCTTATGCCGATTGTTGTTGTCTCCTGAAAGATTATTTGTTTTATAATATCCAGTTTATCAAGCCCGGCAATAATACTAAGTAAATGTCCCGGTCTGCTCTTTTTCATTATGGTTTGAGTTAAATAGACATCAAGGGCGCCTGCCTGAAGAAGTTTTTCAATTACATATTCGTATATCTGCGGATTCATGTCATCAATGTTTGTTTCTATAACTAAGACCTCATCTTCTTCATTACTATATTGATCTTCTCCAATAAATACCCTGAGGATGTTTGCCTTTTCACTGAGGTCCCATCCGCCTGCGCCATATCCGGTTGATAGCAGTTTCATTTGAGGGAGCGGGCCGAATGAGGAGGCTATTGTTGTAATTATTGCCGCCCCTGTTGGAGTAGTAAGCTCCCGTTGTACACCACTTGAATATACTGGTACCCCTTTTAATAGTTCAGCTACAGCAGGGGCAGGAATAGAAAATGTACCGTGGGCGATTTTCACATGACCGCCTCCTGTGTCTATTGGAGATGCAATAACCTTTTCTATGCCCAACAACTGAAGACATATAACAGAGCCGACAATATCAACGATAGTATCAATGTGACCTACTTCATGAAAGTGGACATCTTCAACAGCACAGTTATGAACAACCGCCTCTGCCTCAGCGAGCCTCTGTAGGATGTAGAGGCTCCTGTTTTTTATATCAGCATCAAGTGTACTGTCATTGATTATTTGACGGATGTTTTTCAACGGCCTGTCAGGTAGGTCAGGAGATTCTATAATAACATCTGCCTTTGTGGCCTTTATCCCCTTTTTAAGCACAGTAGATGCGGAGACAGTAAAGCCATCGAGATTAAGACATGCCAACCCCTCTCTGAGTTTATCCAAAGAGGCCCCGGCATCCAACATCGCCCCCAATATCATATCTCCGCTTATACCGGAGAAGCAGTCAAAGTAGGCTGTTTTCATACGCAAATCCCTACGGCGGGGTAAGAAAACCCCGCCTATCCACACATAGATTGAGGATAGGCGGGACATTCCTGTCCCGCTGATTTTCATTGCCATTTTATTGTCTTTCGGGATGGAATCCAGAAACACATGTAATAGGCAATCTTTATAACGTGTTTATCTTATGTGCTAAACATGCCGCACCGAATCCGTTATCTATATTCATTACTGCTACGCCGGCGGCACAGCTATTCAGCATTGTCAGGAGTGCGGCTAATCCGCCAAAACTTGCGCCATAGCCGCTGCTTGTCGGTACTGCAATAACCGGCTGGGGGGAAAGTCCGCCTACCACGCTTGCCAGCGCCCCATCCATACCGGCAACAACAATAATTACACGTGCTGACCTGAGTGCCTCCTGATTATCAAGCAGACGGTGGATGCCTGCTACCCCAACGTCATATAGGGTATTTACCTTACTGCCGAGTGCTTTAAGTACAGTGTGGGCCTCTTCTGATACAGGCATGTCAGATGTCCCGGCTGTCATCACAAGGACTTCACCTTTTGTCTCCTTTTTCTTCCTGTGTAAGATAGTGACCACCCTTCCGGATGAATTATATAAAGCCCTTTTGTCAATAGCCTTCAAAGCCTCATATATTTGAACCTCCGCCCTTGTTGCAATAATATCCCCATTCTTATCAAGGATACGTTCTGTAATCTTTACAACCTGTTCAACCGTCTTCCCCTCACAGTAGATTACCTCAGGCATACCCTGACGCAGGTGCCTGTGATGGTCTATGCGGGCAAAATCAAGGTTCTCATAAGGAAGGTGTTTAAGCCTGTCCATAGCCTTTTCAACATCGAGCTTATTGTCTCTGACAGCTTTGAGTATATTCTTTATCTGATCAGGCTTCATAGATTATAACCCCATCCCCACCCTAACCCTCCCCTTGAAGGGGAGGGAATTTTCTTTTTTCTTACTTCTAACTTCTTGCTTCTTACTTCTGCCTTCTTACCTCTCCCCCCGCTCACTCCTCCTTCATCTCCCTCATCATTAAATCATGCACTACCTGCTGTACATCCTTGCCTTCGTACAGAAGATTGTAAACCTCCTGCGTAATCGGCATCGGTATGTTATGTATCTTTGACAGTTCTAATGCGGCTTTGGCTGTCCTGACGCCTTCTGCAACCATACCGTGACCGGACATCTCTGCTAATATTTCACTTAGTTTCATCCCCTGTCCTACCTTATATCCCAGTGTCCTGTTCCTGCTTAATTCCCCGGTACATGTAAGGACTAAATCTCCAAGTCCTGATAGTCCGTAAAATGTAGCAGGATTAGCACCCATAGCCATTCCAAGCCTTTTAATCTCTGCAAGCCCCCGTGTAATCAGGGCCGCCCGTGTATTATGACCGAAGCCAAGCCCGTCTGAACAACCTGTTGCAATGGCCATAATATTTTTTAATGACCCGCCCATTTCTACTCCTATTACATCCATGTTAGTATACACACGAAAATAGTGACGGGCAAAAACCTTTTGCAGCTCCTTCACAAGGGCTTCATCAAAGCCGGCTATGGTTATGGCAGTAGGCAGTCTTTTTACAACCTCTTTTGCAAAACTCGGCCCTGAGAGGACAGCAAACTTTCCATAAGTAGATTCAGGGAGTATATCTTTAAGAACCTGTGACACAGTCTGTAGTGAATCAATAGTAATACCCTTAGTTGCACTGATAACAGGCACATCCTGGAAGGATCCTTTGATTGATGTAAACACATCTTTCACTACATGTGACGGGACTACAGAAACAATAATGTAACAGGATTCAACAGCCTCTTTAAGTGAGTTTGTGGGATAAATATTCTCAGGTATTTTATATCCCGGCAGATATAGTGTATTTTCTCTCTTTGTTTTTATAATTTCAACAAGCTCTCTTTCATACGCCCACAGAACCACATCATTATTACTTTCAGCCAGTAGTATCGCCAGTGTCGTCCCCCAGCTTCCTGCACCCAGAACTGTTATTTTAGAATTCATGAAAATACCTTTCCCCTTTTTGCTCGAAACAACCCCATCCCAGCCCCCCGATAACTACAAAGGAATTTCCTCTCCCTCAGTGAGAGGATTAAGGTGAGGGTGGGGTTTTTAATATTGCTTGCATGATTTTGCAGCCATGATTATAATTCATTGATGATGTATGTCAAGCAAAGGCAATATAAATTTTTATGACCCTATTCTATCTCTTCATTTTTATGATCGGGGCAAGCATAGGGAGTTTTCTTAATGTCTGCATATACAGGCTGCCGCTGGAACAGTCTATTGTATCGCCGCCTTCTCATTGCCCTGTTTGCAATACCCCGATAAGGTTCTATGATAATATTCCTGTCTTGAGCTTTATAATCCTTGGCGGGAGATGCAGAACCTGCAGGACTCCAATATCCGTTCAGTATGTTTCGGTTGAGATATTTAATGCTGTCGGGTATATCTTCTTATTCAGGGAATTCGGGCTATCGCCTACGTTCATCATCTATGCAATATTCTTCTCATCACTTGTTGTGTTAAGTGTTATTGACCTTTATTATAAGATACTGCCTGATATTATTACTATTCCTGGAATAATTTTAGGACTTATAAGCAGCAGCCTTATTCTTTCTACTGGTTTCAAAAGCTCGTTAGTAGGTCTGCTCATAGGCGGTGGTTTATTTTATATTGTCAGCGTAGGAAGTCTTGTAATTCTAAATCGTGAAGGCATGGGAGGCGGTGACGTTAAGCTCATTGCAATGATTGGCGCCTTCTTAGGGTGGAGGGATGTTATTGTCACAATAATGCTGGCTTCTCTTATAGGGTCTATTGTTGGAATATTTATGATGATATTCTTCGGCAAAGATAGAAAGTACCAAATCCCGTTCGGCCCATTCTTAGCATTAGGCGGGATGATAAGCATGTTTTTCAGTGAGGCAATAATAGAATGGTATCTGGGGATCACCTTACATTATTAATAGCTTTTGGGGCAGGCATTATAGCATCGGCTATTGCCCTCTATTTAATTCTCAAGGTATTATTTCGTACACGCAAAGATCTTCTTGAACATGATTTTCAGCCGGATACCTCTATAAAAAAGGAGAAGGTGGAGTTTGTGATAGATACCTTTAGTGACCTCATCACTAAGTTGAAGGAAAAAGAGGATGAGCTGGAAAGGCTTCGCGGTGAAGCAGAAGATCGGGCATCAGTTGCAGAAAGCTATAATGAGGATATTTTACGCTGTGTCGGCAGCGGTGTTATAACATTCAACATGGATAGTATGATTACAACCTTTAATCAGGCCGCAGAAAGGATTCTGAGAAGGACGAGGGGAGAAGTGATCGGTTTAACATGTAATGATGTCTTCGGTTCTGATAATATACTATGCAGGCTGATCAATAATGCCATGTTGTCCGGCAGGCCCTTATTGAGACAAGAGATTGAAATTGAAAGAGAGAAGATGTCTAACATCTGGGTCGGTCTTTCAATATCACCTTTAAAAGACAGGGAAGGGAAGATGATTGGATTGATAATTGTTTTGACCGACCTGACTGAGATAAAGATGCTGAAAGAGCAGGGTGAACTTAAAAAACGCCTTGCTATGCTCGGAGAGATGTCCGCAGGGATTGCCCATGAATTGCGCAACTCAATGGGAACGATAGCAGGCTATGTGAAACTCCTCTCAAAACAGAATCAGGATGACCAGTTCAAGAGCCATGGGCTCACAAAGGAGAACGATAATCCCCCCCTTAGTTTAAGGGGGGGCATGGGGGGGGTATTCTCAGATGAACAGCCATCAAAGGAGATCCTGTCTACCATTACATCTGAAATTAATTCGATGGATTTGATCATAAAAGAATTATTAAATTACGGAAAACCTGTCTCTCTTTCTCTATCAAAGGTAGACCTTATAAAAATAATCAGAACAGCCATTGAAACCGCTATCGGAAGGATACAGGATATTAAACCGGAGGCTAAAATAGAAGTGAAATTGAATGTGCCTGCTTATATGCAGATATTTGTTGATGAGGTGTTGATCCGTCAGGCATTACAGAATGTAATACAGAACGCAGTTGAGGCAATGCCGGAAGGCGGGAGTCTCATGGTTGATGTTAAGGACTACAGGGCAGAGTCATTTCTCCCTTCTGCAGAAGGCATACAAACAGAGTTGCGTGAGGGTGTTGAGATTTTTATCTCAGATACAGGGGCAGGCATATCTGAAGAGAATCTTGATCGGATTTTCCTCCCGTTCTTTACAACAAAATCACGCGGTACAGGTATGGGGCTTGCCCTTGTACATAAGATTATTCTTACGCACGGCGGTAACATTAAGGCAGACAGCAGGGAAGGTATAGGAACAACTTTCAGGATATATTTACCATGGCTTCAATCCTTATAGTAGAAGACAATATAACAATGGCAAAGATGCTCCTTCAGACTCTTGCGATGGAGGGGCACAAGGTCATTGTATCCAATAATACCCGTGAAGGTATTGAGAAGATTCAGAGGGAGACCCTTGACCTTGTCCTGAGTGACTTGCGGCTTCCATCCGGTACCGGATTTGATGTACTATCGGCAGTGAGGGAACAATCACCTTTTATCCCTGTAATTATAATGACTGCATTCGGTACGGTTGAGGATGCTGTCCGGGCTGTAAAGGGCGGGGCCTATGATTTTATTACAAAGCCCTTTGACACAGACCATCTTCTGTTATTAATCAGCAGGGCATTAGAGAAACAGCGCCTGCTGACAGAGAATATCCTGCTTAAAGAAGATAAAGACAGAACCGCACCCATACTGATAGGTAACAGCCCGAAATTTTCAGAGGCAATGAATCTGGCACGGAAGGTTGCATCAAGCAAGGCAACCGTACTACTGGCAGGAGAGAGCGGCACAGGGAAAGAGTTGTTTGCAAAGACGATACACCGTTTGAGCACCTATAAAGACGGCCCGTTCACAGCAATAAACTGTGCTGCCATCCCGAAAGAGCTTCTTGAGAGTGAACTGTTCGGTCATGAAAAGGGGGCATTTACAGGTGCAACGGATAAGAGGATCGGCAAATTTGAACTTGCAAACAGGGGAACTATATTCCTTGATGAGATAGGAGAAATGGAACTGGGACTACAGGCAAAGCTCCTCAGATTCCTTCAGGGGGAGGAGATAGAACGAGTCGGCGGGGGTAAGAAGATCCACATTGACGCAAGGATAATAGCGGCAAGCAACAGAGACCTTGAAGATGCAATAAGGGAAAAGACCTTCAGAGAGGACCTGTTTTACCGCCTGAAAGTATTCCCCATTGTACTGCCGCCGCTCCGTGAGAGACAGGAAGACATACCCCTGCTTACATATCATTTTATTTCTATTTACAACAAAGAGCTTAAAAAACAGGTACACGATATTTCAGACCCGGCAATGGAGATACTGATTAATCAGCAGTGGAAGGGAAACGTCCGTGAGCTTGAGAATTGTATTGAAAGGGCAGTTATCCTGTGCGACGGCAATGTAATATTGCCTGAACACCTGGGACTGACGGATACAAAAAACAGAATCTCCACAATCTCGAAAGAGGGCCTCTCCGAAATAGCCGCTGCCGCCACCCGTTCCGCAGAAACCCGCGCCATCAAAGCCGCCTTAGATCTGACCCAAGGCAACAAGACCAAAGCCGCAGAATTCCTCAAAGTAAGCTATAAGACACTGCTGACAAAGATAAAGGATTACGGGATAGAGTAGGTGGGGATGTAACCCCGCCATTGACTGTAAAAACTCATCCTGATATTCTGTCATAGGAAAAGCAAATTCCAATAGGGAAAATAGGTAAGGAGGAGGTTATCAATGTCAAAGGCAAATGTTGTAAGAATAGAACATATAGACGTTAAAAAGAGTGATATTGACAAGGTTAGGAAGGGGTTCGGAGTTAAAGATAATGTTGAAGCAATAAAGAAGGCATTGGATATGGCAGCAGGTAAGATTGAGATTGAAAGCATCTTTGAAAAATACAAAGGGACAAAGATAAAAAAAGTTTATGATTAAAAAGGTTATAGATACAAATATCTTTATAGACCGCTTTTCCAGTCCGGATTTATATAGAGAAATTTTTCTTTCAAGCGGTACAGTATATCTTTCTTCCATAGTATTAATGGAACTCAGGGCCGGTGTACACACAAAGCAAGCTTTAAGTGCTATAACTGAACTCTTTGATTGTTTTAAACAGGTTGGTCGGGTTCTGGTTCCTTCATTAACTGATTATTAAAAGGCCGGTGAGATCATTTCTAAACTTCAGGCTGCAAAAGGATATAACATCAAAAAATCTGCTTCGATTACAAACGACTGCTTAATTACAGCTTCAGTGAGGAGCATGGGGGCTATTCTTTTTACAAAAAATAAGAAAGATTTTCTGCCGATACAAGAAGTTTTTAATTTTAAGGTAATGTTTGTTTAAGTTATTGATGAGCGTAATGGAGTGTCAAAACCGTAATAATTGGTGTTCCCATATACAGCAGGAGAGAAAGTCCCTCAATATCTAATGAAATGAGATGACCGGCAATCATTTTGTAATGGTATTCTGCCAATGCATCATCATGTCTCAGAATTAACGAAAGATTCCATGTTCTCTTAGAAATTTTTTTGAATCTAATTCATTATTTAAGGCAAAATCAATCAGCCTTGAGGCATTGGGTTCTATAATCAATCCCCATGAAGGAAGTTCAACATTAAGTTCTATCCAGTTTTGTGGCCATACTACAGAAATCTTATCTAACAATGTCTTGTCAAACAAAAGGCACCAATGCCGGCCTTCCAATTCAACCCAATATGCCAGCTCTGATTGAGAACTTCTATTTATATCTATATTAATCCATGCTCCTCGTTTACTTCTTGCAATGACCCCTCTTCTATTTTCTACAACGTATAAGGGACCAAACAGGGTATTATTTGATGTTTCTCTCTCACTGATAAAAACAATATCACCAGTATTTATGAGTGAAAGCTCCCGTGGAAGCGAATAGGTAAAAGCATCATTAGTAATTCCATACATGCCATATAGAATACATGCTGCTAATCTCTGAAAATTGTCAGTGTGGACTTTAAATACTTTTCTATCAGGCATGTTGGTTTATTAAGTTAGAGCTTAACGATCCTATACTAATCAAACGGTATTATTGAAACATTGACAGCTTTCTTAGCTCCCCTTCAAATGCACCTTCATCGAGGTTTCTGTTAAGCCTATTCCTGTATAAATCTATAATCTTTTTAACAGGAACCTCAACTATCGTTATTTCATCTCTTCTTTGAATAAGGCTGTGGTTTTGACTATTCGTAATTATCCAGACACTTTTGTAACAGTTATGAATATCTTGTAATTCTTGACCAAACGTTATGATTCCTTCCCTTAGGCGGTTACAAAAGTTTTTAATCTGTTCTTCCTTTCTATTACGAAAATCAGTGTCAAGAGTGCAATCATATAGTACAGCAACATTTTTGAATCTGAAAAAACCATCTGCTTTACCTCGCTGATCTTGGGGAGCAAATTTATGTACAATATGAATTCCAAGACACCTGATGAGATAGTAAATATACTTTTCAAATTCCTTCCAATCATTGGGTCTAATCAGAACATCAAAAAATGCAGGGTCAAAAATCTTTTCCGGTTCATTACTTACATTATGATAATTCTCCACATTTTCAAGATACCAGCCTGGCCCATAATCAAGATATCTGTCAGGACAGTCAATCTTATTATCCAGTTTAACACTGAAGGATATACTTTTTTCACCCATATTATTCTGAATTATGCAAATATCAGAGACTTTCCCCTCCAACGTTGACACAATTCTATTATTCTTATCTCTTTTTATAAATATTGTATCTGTATTATCTCGAAGTTTTTCTTCATTCATTCCATTCTTCAACATTCCTGTTTTATATTTAGTATTCTGCAAGTTTATCCAGTGATTATCAAATTTTGTTACCATTATATACTTCATCATTTCATCCAGAATTTAGATTTGGGTTCATAAGTTATCAAGATTACGTTTCTGTTTTCTTTTCCATGCAACAAGACATGCCAGTCCAGAGGCTAGAAGTAGTAGTGTATTGGGTTCAGCGACTGGATGGGAATCACCGTTACGTACAGCCCAAGCACGGCCATAAGTATTTTTGGGACACGCTCCTTGTCCACCAATGTCGACACCGAAGCACCATGCATCATTAGGATCGCCTCGAATAACGTCCGTTTCTGTCCAGTCAGTCACGAGGAACATGTTAATAAAGGGGCCAGTGTTAACCAATGGTCCTCCTGCAGGGTTTAATAGTTCTATATAATAGAGATGCCCCAACTCACCTCCCTTGCATCCTAATCCCCACGAAATTCCCCATCCTGTATCCTGGTTAGAACAGGTGGGATCAGGTTGAAGAGTCGCAGGGAGTCGCCAATCATTATAACCCGCATATACAAGATTATCTGCATAATTTACCGCCTCAAACCAAGTCATTACTCCATCTGCATCATAGCCAGATGTCTTGGCATAATTTGCATCCTGAAGCCAGGTGATGTTCATATCTGTATCATAGATAAGCCCACTACCCCTATCAATTAATGTGGCTGTTGCAGGGGTAATATTTAAGAATAACGTTATAAAGATTGTTAATATGATTTGTTGAGTAGACATTATTCATACCTCCTTTAGGTATTATTTGTATTCCCACCCTTTCCGAGGTATTACAAAACCTCTGGATTTTATTTTCACGGGAGTAATTACTTTAACAAGAGCCTCTCTTTTAATAAGATTAATTTTCTCAGGACAATGTTTACTTTGAAACCATCCATGTTCCTGAATCGCCAGTACAAGCTCCCCCTTTTATTACAGCATAACTTCCGTTCATATCATTACCCACTGCAGTGCCATCAAAATCTACTCGTAGACTACCTGTAAAAACAGCACCACTGGAAATATTATTTCCACTAACTGACCCCGAAATATTCCCCACAGAAAAACATGGAGATCCTCCCATGGTGATAGTACCACTAATATCTGAACCATTTTGGCTTAAAGATAATGATACAGTACCTCCATTTATTCCATTTTCACTATTCCATGAACCAGACCAATTACCCGTTACATTAATAGATGGCGGCTTAGAATTGTCACTATTACCGCTTCCACTGCTGCACCCCAGAGGCATATAACTCAAGAAAAAGATTAATGTTGAAAAAAACAAGACCAATTTCTTCATAGGCGTGTAATCTCCTTTCTAAATTTATAGCTATTATTTGTAAACCGTCCCACGATGTTATCGTTTAAATCCAATTAGCTATCCATATTAGCCAGTGAATATTATCATAATTGATTACTATAGACAATATACTATTGATTACTTTAGCCGTATTTACTTTAGGCATCATTCCATTGTTTCCTATATCAAGGTAGGATTATGGAAAATATCAGAGAATGGGCAGGGAATAGGATTAAATATGTCAGGAGTAAAGCTGGTCTGACGCAGTTTCAATTAGCTGAGAAAGCAGGGTTAAACCTCAGTTGGCTTGGTCAGATTGAGAGAGGTCAGAGAACTGCAACAATCATCACTCTTGATAAAATTTGCAAGGCTTTAAATATAACATTCGGAGAGTTTTTTAGTGATTCAAAGCAATTATTTCACGAAGATGATCTGCTTGCCAGAGAATTGCTGGAACTTATGAAGGGGAGAAATAAAAAAGACATACTTCTTATTATTGATTTAGCCAGACGGATATTTCTACCTGCCCCACCAGTAAAAAAATCAAAAAGAGACTAATTGTTTTAAGCTATTCTGCTGTAACGGCTTACAAATAGGGGTATAAAGAGCGTTATTACAGATAGTTAGATACCGGATAGCCTTGTTCTGGTTTGGGGAAGAGTATAAGAAAAAGAGGTGTGCAGAATCCACTTCTGAAGTCCACAATGTATAAGGTCACCATATTAAACAAGTATAATTTATATGTAGGGGATAACTTTTCTGAAACTATAAGGGGTATTGTTTTTTATTTTTTGGGCTAACCATAGAGAACTTTACCATTTCTAAGAATTTTGTTTATAAAAGGGTCATCCAGAGAAATACGTTCATTAACCTCTTCTGGTTTGTAAACAATGTAATCAACAGGGAGATCGGTTTCCATTAAATGGTATAACTCTCTTATCCTTTCGTCTCCGTAATATGGGACATCTTTTTTGACAATGAAAATATCAATATCATTTATCTCTTCATTTCCCCATATTGCAGAACCAAAAAAGAATAATTTTCCCCGGTCTGTATTTTGTGATGAGCTGATTTTTTATATTCTCGATTTCCTTGAGGACTTCTTCTTTTTTCATATATCCTCTTTGTTTCTGAGGTTATAGTAGGCAAAAAGCACTTTCCTGTCAACAGAAAGTTATGCCCTTGTACATAAGATTATTCTGACGCACGGCGGCAACTGTAGGGGATAATGAAAATATCCCCAAAAGTAATAATTTATGTCCTGTTTAATTCTTTAATTCCCCCTTTCATATTTCATGTATTTTATTCTTTAATTCCCATCAGAGTATTGTTCTGTTT
>JACRGV010000007.1 GCA_016212215.1 Nitrospirota bacterium | reverse complement strand
CGGTCAGGTTTGAGTGCGACCGATTGAGCAAACCCGAAGGCGTAGTTGAATCTACGCTGAGGGGTTGCGATTGAGGAGCACACAAAGATGGCCGGAAGATGAGATGCATAAATGTATAGGTTATTTCATGACAGACCCTAAGCAGATTAAAAAGATTCATAAGGGCGATAGCAGACAAAAGGCTTATCATGATTAAAACACAAATCATAAAAGAAGATACTAAACCTGTAGCCGTAATCCTTGATTATAAGGAATATCTAAGATTGAAGGATATAGAACAGGACAAGGTTGACCACTATTCAGCGATGGAAGTGAAAAAGAAAAATAAAAAGTGGGTGTCCCATAAAGACCTCAAACTTGAAGAGTTTAAGAAATAATAAAGAGTTGGGATGTTTTATCTAAAGGTTAAAAATGGATCAGACAATGTTAAAGGCATTCGCAGGTCATTCGTTCGATGAGAGAGATAGGCCACTTGTTGACAAGATACTAAAATTTCTTAGATCTGCTGGAGTTGAGTGCAAAAGTGGTGAGCCCGCTGAGAATAGATCGGTTTCAACAAAGGTAAAAGAACGTATTGACCATAATTCGATCTTCGTCGGCATTTTTACTCGCCGTTGCAAGCTCGACGGTCAAGAGCTCTACGCGACATCGAACTGGGTAATTCAGGAAAGCGGCTATGCTATCGGCAAGGGAAAAGAGTTAATTTTACTGGTCGAGAATGGTATCGATAACTTACCTGAACTTCAGGGAGATCTCGAATATGTTCCCTTCCAGCGTGATTCGTTAGAAGATACCTTTCGAAGGTTAATTGAGATGATAGGTGCAGTTCGGACACGCTTGTCTAAAATGGTATCCTTCGAAGCTGCCTCGGAACCACCTATAGCAGAACAACCCCTCTCATTTTCCGAAGAACAACAACCGGAAATAACCAGACCTGCAGAAGCCTCAGAAACTCCACAAACGGTAGAGGAAAGAAAAAACGAAGCTATCAACAGGATGATAATTGCCTTGATTCATGAGAAAAATTTAGAAAAGGGCCAGCGAATTTTTAGAGAGGATGCAACACCCCTTTTAGATGATAAAGAACGAATATTATGGGAGGGAGTGTGTCTTCGAAATTCCTACATGCTTGGCGATGTTAATGCTTTGAGACATTTGGAAGAATTGGTTGCCGCAAACCCTAAAAATGAGGATGCCCATAGACAACTGGCCATTGCCTTAGAAAGCATGAAAATGTGGGATAAAGCAACCAGAGAGTTTTTGACTTCTGCCGATTTAGAATCTGATTCTTCAGACAAATGTTCTGATTATAGAAGAGCCGCATTATGTATGTTCATGGGCGGCAGGATTACCGAGGGAAAGAAGTTGATGGAAGAAAAACTACAACAGTACAAGAATGAAGAACCGGCCTACCATCTATATAAGGCGCTTATAGATATGGCGGATAAGGAAGGTGACAAAGAAACTTTTGTGTTACATGCAGAGCGGGCGTTAGAGTTAAATCCAGCAGACCACAATTTAAGGTTTCAGACTGCTTATAAATATAACGAACTTAGCCGGCGACACCTTGGTCTATATCATTACAGACTTCTGGAAACCCATAACCGAGATGGTGCCTGCCTGAATAACCTTGGAGTCGTGCTAAGTGGCTTACAATTACCGTGCAGGTCTATCGCCAGTTATAAAGAATCTGCAGAATTAAAGAATACTCTTGCAATGGCAAACTTAGCGTATAAATACTTGGAAACTGGTTTTGCTAATGAGGCATTGGGAATCATTAATGGAGCCTTCAAATTAGCAGGGGAAGTTGATGTCCATGGGAATGTTGGGCAGGCAAAAATTGCAATTGAGGAAGCCAAAGAGAATGAAAATAAGAAGGAGCAGACCATTCTACAAGAGGCGGAAGCAGAAAGAGCATTTCGTCTCCCTTTTGCGGAGGGCTTATGTACTCGCCCAGATAGTCCTCTTGATCTTAATGGTAAATGGCACTGGGGTGATTGGGATGGAATTATTATTCGACAATCCGGCGCACAGATTGAAGGATCTTTTGAACAAACAATCCCTTTAGTAGGACTACTTGGGTTATTTGCAAATTCCAGTCAGATTGGAAAGCCTGAATTGACTCCTTCCATGCCATCCAAGAAGCAAAAGGTTATGATCCATGGGGAGATAAAAAATCTTACCGCTACAATTGATATCACAATTACTGAAGAATACGAAAGGGCATTCCCTTATCCTGAAACACCATCGAAAGCAAAGGCTATGGTAGTTTTCAATGCTGATGGTCAGCAGGGAAATGTATACCAAGAATCTCCTGAGGGTAAAAGTAAATACTATATGGTTCAGAAGATGAATAACCCTACTCAAGAAAATTGAAAAGGAAGTTAAGGCAGAGTTTCCTAAAGACAAAGTGATGTATGAACTTCATGTTTTAAGGGCAATAAAAAGCAAATATTGGAAAAAGACACCGGCTTAATGTAGAGCAAGATAAGGTTCACTATTATTCAGCAATTGGAATGCAATGTGATAAGCAGCGTTAGAGACAGTTGTAAGTTATAGGTGTTATATGTTAAATTCTAATAAAAGGAATCAAAAAGGGAAATTAGATGAAAAGGCAAGTAAAAAAGCTCAACATAAAAAACCTGCAGAAGAATCTGGAAAAGTGGCAGAAAAACCACGAAGATATAAACTCTCTCAGGAAAGCCTATCAGGAAAAGGTGCTAAGTTGGGTAGTAAAGTCCATGGAGTTCGAGAAGGAGCCTGTGGATATAGGCCGCCTGAAGGAACTTCTGGAGAGGGAGAAGACAGCACCCAACCGATAGATTCAACCCGCTATTTTGAGACTGTTCAAGGGATTAAATCTTATTCCGAGATTTATGAAATTATTGCAGTTGCTGTTACAAAGGCAATAGAAAAGATTATAGATGCCCTTCCAGAGAGAATTCAATTTACCACAGATTGGATTTGTACTCTTCACAAAGATATTGCAGGTTCACTCTTTGACTGGGCAGGCCGCTTTAGGAATGTAAATGTTCAGGTCGGACAGCATACGCCACCGTCATTTTATGAAGTCCCTGCCCTTATGAAGCTCTATTGCGATGACCTATCAACAAGGCTTTCCAGTGCAGAAAAGACAATAAATATTAAAGAAATAGCAGAGCTGCTTGCATGGGCAGATTGGCGTTTTCAATGGATTCATCCATTTAGAGACTTAAACGGCCGTATAGGTAGAATTTTATTGACCGCTATTCTTATTAGATTAAAACTGCCGCCTACTGAAACAGCATCTGTTGAATCGAGGGAAAAGCAAGAATATCTCAAGGCCATTCGATTGGCAGACAAGCAAGATTTATCTGTACTTACTGAAATCTGGTTACATCGTCTGTTAAAGGGTGTTAAAGAAGATAAAGGAAAATAATTGAGCGGGTTCTATTTATTGTTATCAAGCAAAAAGGTAGCCTAAAATGCAAACGCCGCCCCGAAGGGCGGCGAAAGATCTCTTTCTACACATGGTAGATGAGGCTTATAAGTGTTATAACGAATGGAAGTTTCATGTCAAGCAGAATCTCTGATTTTTTGGAATAACGACGCCGGTAATTTGTACGCCGGAAGAATTAATGCCAACAATGAAAGGAGAATAATTATGTGGAAGGACCCGATTGTTCAGGAAGTTCGTAAGGCAGGTGAAGAGCTTGCAGGGCAAGCAAATTACAGCCTGCGGGATTTATTTCAGCGTCTGCGTGGCAATGAAAAGCAAAGAAAAGCCAAAGTCGTGGCAGGGATAAAGAAAAAGAATTTGCAGAAAGCCGGATAAGAGGAAATAATTAGGACGATTCTATATAATTGCTATCAGGGATCAAGGTAGAGAAAACACAGGATGAGGTAGCAGCAATTATTGAATAGTGGAGATGAGATGTCAGTCGTAATAACCGCCGATTATAATTCATTTCTTAAAGAGATCAAGGAGCGCATATATAAAGCCCAATATGAGGCCCTCAAGGCCGTAAACAAAGAGCTTATAAACCTGTATTGGGATATAGGCAGATCAATAGTGGCAAAGCAGGATGCGATTGGCTGGGGCAAGGCAATTGTGGAGACCCTGGCAAAAGATCTGCAAAAAGAGTTTCCGGGGATGCAGGGGTTTTCCAGCGCAAATCTATGGAGAATGAGAAATTTTTATCTCTCATATCTTTCAAATGAAAAACTCGCACCATTGGTGCGAGAAATCAGTTGGACGAAAAATGTGATTATCATGGAGCGTTGCAAGGATGACATCCGTCGCGAGTTTTATATCAGGACAACAAAGAAGTTCGGGTGGACAAAAGACGTTCTGAGCAACCAGCTTGAAGCAGGTGCATTTGAACGGTATATGGCGAACCAGACAAACTTTGATAAGGCTGTACCGGAAAAATACAGACATCAGGCAAAGCTGGCGGTTAAAGATGAATATTCATTTGATTTTCTGGAGCTTGGCGAAGAGCACTCAGAAAAGGAGCTTGAGAGGGCGATTCTTGAAAATGTGAGAAAGTTTTTAATAGAGATGGGCGGCTACTTCGCCTTTGTGGGTAATCAATACCGCATGGAGATAGACGGGCAGGAGTTTTTTATTGATTTGCTGTTGTACCACCGGTAGCTGCGGTGCCTTGTGGCGATAGAGTTGAAGGTCGGCGCATTCAAACCTGAATATGCCGGCAAGATGCAGTTTTATCTTTCTGCCCTGAACGATATAGCAAAACTCCAGGATGAGAATCCCTCCATAGGTATCATATTATGCAAGGACAAAAGACGCACTATTGTTGAGTATGCGCTGAAGGATACAAAAAAGCCGATAGGCGTATCTACCTATAAACTGACGGCAAAACTGCCTCGTGAACTAAAAAAATATCTGCCATCTCCTGAAGAGATGATAGAAAGAATAAAAAGTCTGCAATCGCAATGACAGCCATGATATTTTAGAGAAGCGGACACAGAGAATCATAGAGGTTGGTTTTTTAATAACTGCTTTTTATTTAGATGGAGATTCTAAGAAAAGGGATTTGAGAAAAAAGTTAGAAAAAAGGTAGACTGAAATGCAATCGCCGTCCCGTTGGGCGGCGAAAGATCTCTTTCTACACATGGTAGATGAGGCTGATTGGTAAATTCCGGGGACAGTATATTTAATTCACTGAATTAAGTATGCCTCGGAATTCAGACTACAGGATTATGATGCCTTTTTCCAGAGTGTCAGGGAAGGAAATTACAAGGAATGGAAATCGTCTATTATGAATTTGTTGGGATGATTATGTTTGGTGGAGAGGAAATTGCGATTGTGGAGGGAAAAGGGTAAAATATTTTTAAATAGGAGGTGAGCAGATTGAAAATAAAAGCTACTTTTGTAAAGGACGGAGAGTGGTGGGTGGCATGGTCAGAAGATGTCCCTGGGGCGCTTACACAAGGAAAAACCATTGAAGAAGCAAAAGAGAATCTTATAGATGCCATACATGAAATGCAAAGACCTATTGATATTTCATCGCTACCCAAAACTGATGTTGTATTAGAAGAAATTGAAGTATGAAAAGAAAAGAATTAATACGGCATTTAGAACGTCATGGGTGTGTCCTATTAAGAGAAGGGGCAAAGCACTCCCGTTATATAAATCTTGCCGATACAACTAAATCAACCACTGTCCCTAGACATGCAGAAATTGCCGACCTTCTGGCAATCAAGATTTGCAGACAGATTGGAATTCCCGACCCAAAATAAAACATGATCCAGCACCCCTTTGTTACCCTTGTTGAACAAATCCTTGCTGCCAAGCAACAACCCCCTTTTATTCCCCCTTTGATAAGGAGGAATTCAATTCGGGGGACACCATACTGAATTATATAGAGATTAACATGAAGACGATAAAATATTTTGATTATCAAAAAGTAGCCAGAGACATGAAGATGCCGGCCTCATTACTCAAGAAAATTGAAAAGGAAGTTAGGACAGAGTTCCCTAAAGACATAATGATGTATGAACTTCATGTTTTAAGGGCAATAAAAAGCAAATATTGAGAAAAGACTCCTGCATAGTGAGGTAGTCAAGCGGAGGAGATTGCGATTTCAGTTGAGGTTATTTTCGATGAAAAATGAATGTTAAACTGCCGTATAAATAACCGTGAGGTCTTATTTCGATCCCTGATTTTCCCTGAGAAATTCTTCGTATCGTAAAACTTCACTTTTGTTACCGACTATCAGAGGTACTCGCTGATGGAGGTGTTCAGGTTTAATATCCAGTATCCTATGTGTTCCGGTTGTTGCATAGCCGCCTGCCTGTTCTGCAATAAATGCGATGGGTGATGCCTCAAACAGGATTCTTAATTTTCCTTCAGGCGTTGATGGGTCTTTTTTATAATCTGCCGGATATAAGAATATCCCGCCGTACAGGAGGTTCCTATGGAAGTCCGACACAAGGGAGCCTATATAACGTGATGTATATGGCCTGCCGCTTGCCTTGTCTATCTTTTTCAGGGAATCAATATACCTTCTTGTACCTTCATCCCAGTAAGCATAGTTTCCTTCATTTACACTATATATCTTGCACAGTTCAGGTATCTGTATGTTTTCATGGGATAGTATAAATTCTCCGACTGAAGGGTCGAGAGTGAATCCATGAACACCGGTACCCGTGGTGTATACCATCATTGTAGATGACCCGTATATAATATATCCTGCACATGCCTGACGTGAGCCTTTCTGCAGGCAGTCTTCCTCGGAACCTTTATGGCCTTTACTTATTTTTCGATGGATGGAGAAAATTGTTCCTATACTGACATTTGCCCCGATGTTTGATGACCCGTCAAGAGGGTCCATATTGATTGCATACTTTCCTACAAGGAATTCATCATGTACCTCTATAATGTTTTCATTTTCCTCTGAGGCTATAGCGCATGTCTTACCACCGTTTGTAAGTATGTTTATAAGAAGCTCATTGGCGTAGGTGTCCATCTTCTGAACTACCTCACCCTGAATATTAACTTCTCCGGTAGAGCCTATTACATTAGCCAGCCCTGCCATGTTTACCTGTTTTGCTATCATCTTTGCCGCAAGTGCAATATCATAAAGCAAACCTGAAAACTCTCCTGAGGCACCTGGAAATTTCCTCTGCTGATCTAATATATGTTGTTCAATGGTTTTTATTTTCATGATTAGGGATATTAGCAAAGGGGGTAATAGGTTGTCAATAAGTTATATTGACAGGTATTCCCTTATTCCATATAATCCTCTTGCTTATGAAAACACAGTTTATAGAAAGATTAGCCGGGATAAAAGAGGGTGAATTAATTGATGATGTCTTTCTTGTAAAAAACAAGCAGACATCTTTAAGAAAAGACGGCAGGCCCTACCTTATGATAAAGCTTTCTGACAGGACAGGTGTAATTGATGGCAAGGTTTGGGAGAATGTAGAAGAGTTCAGCGGAAAGTTCTCTGCAGAGGATTTTGTAAAGGTCAGGGGTGTAATATCAATTTATCAGGGTACTCGGGAAGTAAATATAAAAAATATAGAGCGTGTAGATGACAGTATAGTAAATTTTTCTGATTTTCTTGCATCGTCTGAATTCGACCCTGATAAGATGGCAGAAGACCTTTTTTTGATTATAAATAACATCAGTAATCCATATCTAAAGAGACTCTTATTGCTGTTTTATGAAGATAAAAATTTTATAACGCTATTCAAGATTGCCCCTGCGGCAAAGGACATACACCATGCATTTCTGGGCGGCCTGCTTGAACATTCCCTTGAAATTGCCGGACTCTGTATGGATATAAAGCGGCATTACAAAGATATTGATATAGACCTTCTCATTACCGGCGCTATTCTGCATGACATAGGTAAGATTAAGGAATTAAGATATACAAGGGTTCTTGACTATACTGATGAAGGCCGGTTGATTGGGCATATTACAATCGGGGTGGAGATGATAGATGAAAAGATAAGGCTTATTGAGGGTTTTCCCCCAAGGCTTGCCGTGCATTTACGACATTTGATTTTGAGCCATCAGGGTACTTATGAATGGGGCTCCCCCAAAATGCCGCAGACGCTTGAGGCAATAATACTTCATTATTTAGATGATATGAGTGCAAAGGTAAATATATTCAGGAAGTCATTTGCAGGAGGGGCAAAGGAACAGGGGGAATTAATCAGTTACAATAAAACGCTTGGGAGATACCTGTTCAGGAGTGTATATGATGACCCCGTTAGCGTACCCATACCGCTGACCGGTGATGACAATAAACATACCGACAACTCCGGTGCAGCCGGCGTAACCGGCGTAACCCAGGAGAAGCTGCTTTAGTTTGAAAAATCTACCTAATTTAATTACAATAATAAGGATATTATCTATTCCATTCTTTATATATCTGCTCATCAATGACCATGATATATATGCACTTTATGTATTTATCTTTGCCGGTATTTCTGATGCATTAGATGGTTTTATTGCACGGACATGGAATTTAAAGACAAAACTTGGGGCTTATTTAGATCCTATAGCCGATAAGCTTCTGATCCTTTCATCTTATGTGACCCTTGTCTTATTATCAAAGCTGCAGGTATGGATTTCAGTTGTAGTTATCGGGAGGGATGTCCTACTCGGGGTTATGGGATTAATAATGCTGAAATTCATTGACCTTCGTACTTATAATATCCGGCCTTCGATAATAGGCAAAGTTACAACAGTGATGCAGATAATTACTATCCTGCTGGTCTTATCCGGAAACAAAGGGAGTCTTTTTTCTATTGTGTTATGGATTACAGCCGCTGCAACAATATCTTCCGGCTTGCATTATTTATACAGAGAGTGCAGGATATTATGGTGATAAAATTAAGGCATTTTCTTGTATCTCCGAAAAGAACCTGCTAAAATATTTATGAAAATTACAGGTAAAACAAAGGTTATCGGCATAATAGGCTGGCCTGTAAGCCATAGCCTGTCACCTGTAATGCACAATGCTGCGTTTGAATTCCTTGGCCTTGACTACTGTTACGTACCCTTTGCAATCAAACCTGAAAACCTTAAAGAGGCAGTAGAGGCTGTAACTGCCTTGAATATAGCCGGTCTTAACGTTACGGTCCCTCATAAGGAGAATGTCTTAAAGTATGTGTATGAACTTTCTGAAGAGGCCGGGATGATTGGTGCAGTCAATACTTTAAAAGTTACCGACAAAGGATTAGCAGGTTATAACACTGACGGGACAGGATTCATAAATGCTATAAAAGAGGCAGGCAATCCGGTGACAAATAAAAGGCTGCTGATATTGGGGAGCGGTGGTTCTGCAAAGGCCGTTGTTTTTAAATCTGCTTCTGAAGGTGTGGAAGGAATAATTATTGCCAATAGAACTGTCAGCAAGGCAATTGCATTGATGAAACAAGTTAAGGAATACTTTCCATTGTTAAATATTGAGGTAACAGGAACAGGATATGACGAACTTAAAGGTGCAATTGAGAAGGTTGATACTGTTGTAAATACAACATCCGTAGGTCTCAGAAAAGAAGACTCATCACCTGTGCCAGGAGAGCTTATTCATAAGGGGCTGTTTATTTATGACCTCATCTATAATCCGTATGAGACTACTTTTTTAAGATATGCAAAAGCAGCCGGCTGCCGGTATTCAAATGGACTCGGTATGCTTATACACCAGGGTGCAGAATCATTCAGGATATGGACAGGCGTGGAGCCGCCAGTTGAGGTGATGAGGCAGGCGGTGGAAAGAGCGATGAGCAAACTTTGAGCAGAAGTTAGAGGCAAGAAGCAAGAAGTCAGAAGTAAGAGGCAAGAAGTTAGAAGAAAGATAACAGAAATTCCCTCCCCTTCAAGCGGAGGGGTAGGGTGGGGATGGGGTTCTTTTCGCATGAATAAAATCGGTAAAATGCTTGTAACTGCGAGGCTTGTCTCTGAAGAGAACATAGCTAAGGCGTTGTCGGTTCAAGAGAAGGAAGGGGGACGCCTCGGCAGTATCCTTGTGAGGCTCGGCTTTATAAAGGAACAGGACCTCCTTGATTTTTTAAGCAAACAATATGGTGTTCAATCAATAGAGCTATCTAAGATTGAGATTGATTCTGCGGTAATAAAATTACTCCCTACTGAGGTTGTCCAAAAATACAATGTGATACCTATACGCAGGGTCGGTCATGTAATAACAATTGCAATGATTGACCCGTCAAATATCTTTGCAGTTGATGATATTAAATTTATGACAGGTTATGATGTGGATGTTGTGATTGCAACTGAGAGTTCCATCCTTGCGGCAATGAACAAGTATTATGATACCAGCTCTGTTAATCTCCAGCAGGTATTAATGAGTATGGATGGTGCTGATGAGGGACTGAATATATTAGCTGAGTCTGAGACAGAAGAACAGGTAGACCTCAGGGAGTTAAAAGAGGCTGTTGAAGAGGCCCCGGTTGTAAAACTTGTCAACCTTATTCTGACAGATGCGATTAAAAAAGGGGCGAGTGATATTCATATAGAGGCGTACGAAAAAAGGTTTCGGGTACGTTACCGTATTGACGGTGTTCTTTATGAGGTCATGAATCCTCCGTTAAAACTGAGGGCAGCCCTTACATCGAGGCTGAAGATTATGGCAGAGCTTGATATAGCTGAAAGAAGACTGCCGCAGGACGGCAGGATAAAGTTAAGGATGAAGGACAGGGAGATTGACCTCCGTGTAAGTACACTACCGTGTCTTTTTGGAGAGAAGGTTGTGTTAAGAATATTGGACAAGGGTTCACTAAGCTTTGATCTGGCAAAACTTGGTTTTGAACCGAAGGCACATGAAGACCTGATGAAGGCAATACACGCACCTTATGGTATGGTACTTGTTACAGGCCCGACCGGAAGCGGCAAGAGTACAACCCTATACTCTGCACTCCAGCAGATTAACGAGGTTGGGGTTAATATTATGACAGCCGAAGACCCTGTTGAATATAATATGCTTGGGGTAAATCAGGTGCAGATGAAAGAGGAGATCGGCCTGAACTTTGCTGCTGCCTTGAGGTCGTTTCTGAGGCAGGACCCTGATATTGTGTTAGTGGGAGAGATAAGGGATTATGAGACTGCTGAGATAGCAGTTAAGGCAGCCCTGACAGGACACCTTGTTTTAAGTACCCTTCATACCAATGATGCACCGAGTACCATTACAAGACTTCTGAATATGGGCATAGAGCCGTTCCTTGTAGCCTCTTCTCTTGTCCTGATTATTGCACAAAGGCTTGTAAGGCGTATTTGCAAGGATTGTAAAGAAGAGGAGAAGGTTATTCCCGCTGCATTGATTGACCTCGGCTTTAGTGAACAGGATGCCCATGCCATTGTATGTTATAAAGGAAAGGGGTGTCAGACCTGCAATAATACCGGTTATAAAGGACGTGTTGCCTTGTATGAAGTTATGTTAATTGATGAAGAGATAAAGGAATTAATATTAGAGGGTGCATCAGCAACGGATATTAGAAAGAAGGCGGTTGTTAATGGGATGAAGACTTTGAGGATGAGCGGATTAACAAAGCTGCAGGAAGGTGTTACTACTATTGAAGAGATACTTAGAACTACTTTTGTGTAAACAGGAGGAATAAAATATGGCTGCCAACTTATATGAGCTCCTCCAGCTTATGATTGAGCGCGGGGCTTCAGACCTTCATATTACAACAGGTTCCCCGCCTCAGCTCAGGATTAATGGTAAGTTAACCCCTGTCAGCAGTACACCTCTTGCGGCATCCGATACAAAACAGATGTGTTACAGCATTCTTACTGAGTCTCAGAAACAGAGATTTGAAGAGGAGAATGAACTGGATTTATCCTTTGGTGTGAAGGCATTAAGCAGGTTCAGGGCTAATATCTTTATTCAGAGAGGTGCTGTCGGTGCAGCAATCCGCTCTATCCCGTTCAGCCTGAAAACTTTTGAGGACCTGGGACTTCCTCCGGTTGTCAGCGAGCTTGTGAAAAAGGCAAGAGGGCTTATCCTTGTTACCGGCCCGACCGGAAGCGGTAAATCCACTACCCTTGCGGCAATGATTGATAAGATCAACACTGACAGGCAGGAGCATATTGTTACCATTGAAGATCCTATAGAATTTATTCATAACCACAAGATGTGTATTGTAAATCAGAGGGAGGTACATGCTGATACAAAATCTTTTAAAAATGCACTAAAGTATATCCTCAGACAGGACCCGGATGTTGTGCTGATCGGTGAAATGAGAGACCTTGAGACTATTGAATCCGCCCTTACAATCTCTGAGACAGGTCATCTTACATTTGCTACATTACATACCAATTCGAGTATTCAGACTATAAACCGTATTGTAGATGTGTTTCCTGCACATCAGCAGCCGCAGATCAGGGCACAGCTCTCTTTTGTCCTTGAAGGTGTGCTTTCACAGCAATTATTACCGCGGAAAGATGGAAAGGGGAGGGTGCTTGCTGCTGAGGTTATGATACCTAATCCTGCAATAAGAAATCTTATCAGAGAGGATAAGATTCATCAGATATATTCCGTTATGCAGACAGGTCAGAGTAAGTTCGGGATGCAGACTATGAATCAATCGCTTTATGACCTGCTGACACGCAATTTACTTGGAAAAGATGAGGCAATCGGAAGGTCAAATCAACCTGATGAACTAATCTCCATGATAAACCGCGGCGGTATGTCCGCAGGAGGTATGAGATAATGGAGACTTATATCTGGACAGGAAGGACACGGGATGGGAAGAAACAAAAAGGTGAGGTAATCGGCAAAAACAAGGATGAGGTTATTGCCGTACTCAGGAAACAGAATATATTAGTAACTTCTGTAACAACCAGGGCAAAAAAATTAAATATTAACATCCCATTCTTACAGGCAAAGGTAAAAGATAAGGATATTGCTGTCTTTACCAGGCAGTTTGCGACAATGATAGATGCAGGCCTTCCCCTTATACAGTGTTTAGATATTTTAGCTAAACAGACTGAAAACAAGACATTCGCAACAGCGATAAATGAAATAAGGCAGGATGTGGAGTCAGGCTCGACTTATGCAGATGCACTTAAAAAACACCCCAGGATTTTTAATGACCTGTATGTAAATATGGTTGCAGCAGGCGAGATGGGTGGAATACTTGATACTATCCTTGCTAGGTTGTCTAAATATATAGAAAAAAACATCAGGCTTAAGAGTCAGATAAGGGCGGCACTTATATATCCATCAACAATAGTAGCGGTTGCAATAATTGTTATTGTCGTATTGCTCGTATGGGTTATACCGATATTTGCAAAGATGTTTACTGAGTTCGGAGGACAACTGCCTGCACCGACCAGGATTGTTATAGGTATGAGTGATTTTATGCAAAGGAATTTCTTTCTTATTGTCGGTATTACAATCGCATGCATATTTGGCCTTAGCAGATATTACAAGACTAAAAACGGCAGGAGAACTATAGACAGGCTTATTCTGCGTCTGCCGATATTCGGGATGCTTATGAGAAAGATTGCTGTAGCAAAGTTTACAAGTACTCTTGGAACCCTTATCAGCAGCGGTGTTCCTATACTTGACGGGCTTGATATTGTGGCGAGGACGGCAGGGAATAAGATTATAGAAGAAGGCATAGTTACTACGCGGCAGAGCATCAGTGAGGGGAAGACGTTATCTGAACCTCTTGAACAGACAAAGGTATTTCCCCCAATGGTTGTTCAGATGATTGCTGTAGGCGAGACGACCGGTGCGCTGGATACTATGCTTTCAAAGATTGCAGATTTCTATGATGACGAGGTTGATGCCACAGTAGCTATCATGACATCACTGCTTGAACCGATGCTGATGATATTTCTCGGAATAGCAATAGGTTCAATCGTAGTGGCAATGTATCTACCTATATTTAAACTCGCCGGTTCAATCGGATAACCGGGGTAAAATCACCTCAAAGATAAACGGAGAGGAATTGGAAGAACTAAGCAATAAACTGAAAAAGTTTATGGCGATAAGGGTGATTGCCGTCACCTTTTTCCTCGGTTCATTTTTATTTCTCGGTATAAAGTATAAAGAAGGCCCTTTTTTAATTCCTACCTTTTATTCACTGATTGCAACCACATATTTATTTACACTTATATATGCAGTCCTTTTCAATCGTGTTAGTTCTAAGGTCTCCACTTATATACAGTTATTCGGGGATTTAATCCTTATAACAGTGCTTGTAGCGGCATCTGACGGTATAGAAAGCCCGTTTGTATTCCTGTATCTGTTTTCGATTATACCGGCCTCCATTATGCTTTATAGGACCGGGGCCATGACGGCGGCATCTGCGGCGAGCATATTGTATGGCTTGATTGCAGATATCCAGTTTTATAATATTGTCCCCTTTATGCAGGTAACTACCTTGTCTGCTAAGGCATTTTTCTATGTTCTGTCTCTGCACATAACAGCCTTTTTTGCAGTGGCATATTTGAGCAGCAGTGCTGTAGAAACATTGAGGCGTATGAGGGAAGAGTTAAGAGAGAAGTCCAGTAACCTTGTGGAACTCCAGACCTTTAATGCTAATGTAGCGCAGTGTATGAGTACCGGTTTATTAACAACAGATGAGGGGGGCAGGATTACATCGTTTAACCGTGCTGCAGAGGAGATAACAGGTTATAAATGGGAGGAGGTTAAGGGCAGGCCATATATAGAAATAATCCCTGCAAAAAAACTGGAAGATATACTGCATAAACCTGAGGATATACTCCCGATTTACCGTTTTGAGAGTGAAATGCCGCGCAAAGACAGGGTTAATATAACACTTGGTTTAAACGTGTCGCGGCTGAAAGATGAAGCAGGCCACATTAGGGGCGTTATAGGTATTTTCCAGGATCTAACGAAGATCAAAGAGATGGAGATGGAGGTTAAAAAAAGAGAGAAGATGGCGATGATAGGTGAACTGGCCGCGGGTATGGCACATGAGATAAGAAATCCTCTTGCATCCTTGAGCGGTTCAATGCAGATATTAAAGCAGGAGCTATCACTTGATGAAGACCACAACCGTTTAATGAATATTGCTCTGAGGGAGATGGACAGGCTTAATAAAACGATAACAGATTTTCTAATTTATGCTAAACCTATTCCACTTCAGAAGAGGGTGATGAATATTAATGACCTGCTGATTGATGCCATAGAATTATTGAAAAATAGTGAGGCGCTCAGGAGTTCTGATATATCACTGCAGACAGAGTTTAAAGAAGATTCAATCATGGCATCAATAGATCCCCATCAGATCTCTCAGGTGTTCTGGAATCTGTCACTCAATGCAGTGCAGGCGATGTCTAAAAAAGGCGCAGAAGGAGGGGTATTTACTATTTCTTCAAGAAAAGGCACTATGTTGGAAATCAGTGAAAAAGAAAGGTCCGGAATAAAAGAATGGGTAGAGATTATTTTCAAAGATACCGGTGAAGGTATTGATGAGAAAATTCTAGATAAGATTTTTGTGCCTTTTTATACCACAAAAGAAAACGGCTCAGGCCTTGGGTTATCAATCGTTCACAGGGTAATTGAGGAACATGGGGGAAGGATATTCGTTAAGAGTAAGCCCGGCAAAGGGACTCAGTTTACATTGTATATACCGGCAGAGTAGAATATGTGAATCAAGGTTCCCTGCCTTTATCCCCCCTCCCTTGACGGGAGGGGGGTAGGGGGAGGGTGAGCTTTGGAACAAGGATAGAGTCAGGAGGTGTGTTTGGGAAAGATTCTTGTTGTAGATGATGAGAGGGGGATGAGGGAACTGCTGACAATAATGCTGCAGAAGGAAGGGTTTGATGTCAGTTCTGCAGACGGCGGTCAGGAGGCATTGGAGTTTATATCTCAGAGAATGTATGACATTGTTATTACAGATATAAAGATGCCTAATGTGACAGGCATAGACGTATTAAAGGCAGTTAAAGAAACATCACCGGAAACAATCGTCATAATGATAACTGCTTATGCCTCAACAGAAACGGCTATGGATGCGATGAAACTCGGTGCTTATGACTATATCAACAAGCCCTTTAAGATTGAAGAGATAAAACTGATTGTAAGAAATGCTTTTGAGAGGCGGAGGCTCAGGGAAGAGAATCTGCTGTTAAAGAGAAAGATACAGGAGTGGACGCTATCCGGCGTAATAGGAGGTATTGTAGGTAAAAGCCCCGGTATCCTCCGTATTGTTGAACTTATAGTGAAGATTGCCGACAGCCCGAGTAATATTCTGATTACAGGTGAATCGGGCACAGGTAAGGAGCTTGTGGCACGGGCGATACATAACTATAGTAACAGGAAGGAACAGTCATTCGTTGCATTGAATTGTAATGCCATACCTGAAGGACTTTTAGAGAGTGAGTTGTTCGGTCATGTGAAGGGTGCATTTACAGGTGCGATTGCGAGTAAGGAGGGGCTTTTTGAGACAGCAAATAATGGTACCATATTTCTTGATGAGATAGGTGATATACCACATAATTTCCAGATAAAAATATTGCGTGTACTGGAGGATAGAACCTTCAAGAGGGTCGGCGGAAATCAGGAGATAAAGGTTGACGTAAGGGTTGTTGCCGCTACCAATAAGGATCTTAAAAAGGCTGTAGCAGATGGAGAGTTCAGAGAAGACCTGTTCTACAGGCTGAATGTTATCCCTGTTGAGATGCCGCCGCTTAGAGACAGAAAAGAGGATATACCGCTTCTTATTGATCATTTTATATCAAAATATAATCGTATACTTGGAAGGAATATAAAGAAGGTGGCTGATGATGCCATGCCGAAACTGGTTAACCATCCATGGAAAGGAAATGTGCGGGAGCTGGAGAATGTAATAGAGAGGATTATTACCCTCGGCTCAGGAACTGAAATTGACCTGAGAAGCGTAGACGAATGTCTTCAAGGTAGTGTACCCTATAAAAGTCCTTTAGCCATTGATGTTCCTCTGGAAGGGATTGATTTGGAGGGTTTACTTAATAATATAGAGAAGAGCCTCCTGATAAAGGCCCTTGAAAGGTCAAAGGGGGTAAAAAAGGATGCTGCAGAATTATTACGACTTGAGTTCAGGTCTTTTCGATATAGACTTGCCAAGTACAATATATCGAAAGATGATGAGTAGGGGAGGCAGAAGCAAGAAGTAAGAGGTAAGAAGTCAGAGGCAAGAAGTAAGCAATACAACAGAAATTCCCCCTCCCTTGACGGGAGGGGGGTAGGGGGAGGGTGAGCTACGAGGATTTTTGTTTGAAGATTTCTTTAAAAACCCCTGCCAAGGTAAATCTATTCCTGCAAATAACCGGCAAAAGAGATGATGGTTATCATGATATTTTCACAGTTATGCAGATGGTTGAACTGTGGGATGAATTGATAATTGAACACAACGATACTCTGAAAGTTATCTGTTCAAACAATGACGCCCTGTCAGGAGAAGATAATCTTATTTATAAGGCAGCGTTGAAGTTAAAAGAATACTCAGGTGTTAAGGCCGGGGCAAAGATTACGCTTAAGAAGATTATCCCGGTTGGGGCAGGTTTAGGAGGAGGGAGCAGTGATGCTGCTGCGGCCTTGTACGGGTTGAATAAATTATGGGGAACAGGTTTCTCAAATGAAAGACTCTCCGCTATAGGGAGTGAACTCGGGAGCGATGTCCCTTTCTTTTTAAATGGGCCGACAGCAATAGGATGCGGCAGGGGTGATGAATTGATTCCCCTTAGTTATTCAGAGGAACTCTGGTTTTTACTGATTAATCCCGGCATACATATATCAACCGCATGGGCATATAAACAATTTGAGCTTTATCGTTCACTCGAAAATCCCCAAAGATCACCCCATCCCCACCCTAACCCTCCCCTTGAAGGGGAGGGGATAAGAACTAAGCACCCTCTCCCTCAGGGAGAGGGTCCGGGTGAGGGTGGGGTTTTCATTGCCCTTTCTGAAACTGCGTTACATGATGGTCCATCCGAAAATAAACCCCCTATCCCCCCCCTTAAACAAAGGGGAGGATTCTTATGGCCCGCTGTGAGCGCCCCGCTTATGACAGGTTCTTCTGAAATATTATCTAATTCAAAATTTGATAATCTTTGGATTGGCCCTTTTTCAGGGGCAAGATTTGAGTTGACAAACGAAGGTGAGCGTATTAAAATTCCACTGCCTAAAGGAATAAAGAAAGAGGGAGATAAATTATGGCTATCTCCTTTTAACGACTTTGAGGAGGTGATGACAAAAAAACACCCTGTAATAGAAAATATTAAAGAAAAGATGGTTGCCGGTGGAGCAATGTGCTCACTTATGTCAGGGAGTGGGTCAACTGTTTTTGGTATTTTTAGAGATAAAAGTAGTGCGGAGAGAGTGTTCATGTTATTACAGGACAATGGATGGAATTCGTGGGTTGTTAAATCTCTCCATCGTCCCCCTTATTCATAAAAATAATTACAAAACAAAGAGGAGGCGGCCAAATGGAAGTTACAGAAGTCAAAGTGTTTCCTGTAGATGAAGAAAGATTGAAAGCGTATGTAACAGTAACATTTGATAACTCTTTTATTATCAGGGATGTAAAGGTTATCAGGGGCAATACCGGTTTATTTGTTGCTATGCCGAGCCGTAAAAGGAAGGACGGCTCTTTCAGGGACATTGCCCATCCTCTGAATAATGAGGCAAGGGAGAAGATTGAAGGGGTGATTCTTTCAGAATACGAAAAGGAATTAACCAGAAAGACTTTTCAATAATAATCATCTGAACAGGTGATTGGTTATTGTTATATTGGGGCGTCGACAAGCGGTAAGTCACGAGATTTTGGATCTCGCATCCGGAGGTTCGAATCCTCCCGCCCCAGCTATGCTTTTTTAAGAAGGGGAAAGGTTTCGAGGGGTCAAGGGGTCGAGTGTGCTAGTGCGATTAAACACTTTAATCCTTGAATCCTTGAAACTTTTTTCAGGGAAACAGCAACGAGCTCAGGTTCACTATTGGAAACTAAAATTCCCTCTCCCTCAGGGAGAGGGTTAGGGTGAGGGTGGGGTTTTTCGTTTGAAGTTTTCGAATCAATTAGGCTGGAGAATAGATATATGCCAAACCGTGAGTTGAAAGTATTTACAGGAAATTCCAACAAGGGGCTTGCTGAGGAGATTTGCAGGCATCTTGAGATACCTCTTGGCGAGGCTGTAGTTAGCACATTTAGTGACGGCGAGATAATGGTTCAGATTAATGAGAATGTCAGGGGTAAAGACATTTTTGTTATTCAGTCTTTTTCTAATCCGGTGAACACTAATATAATGGAACTTCTGATTATGATTGATGCATTCAAAAGGGCATCTGCATCCAGGATAACAGCGGTAATACCATATCTTGGATATGCGCGTCAGGACAGAAAGGTGCAGCCGCGTGTGCCTATAACTGCAAAGCTTGTTGCTGACCTTGTAACTGTATCCGGGGCCAACAGGGCGCTTACTATGGACCTTCATGTAGGGCAGATACAGGGGTTTTTCAATATTCCTGTTGATAATCTGTATGCAACTCCTGTAATATTGGAGTACCTTCAGGGAAAGGCATTAAAAGATCTGGTTGTTGTATCCCCTGATGCAGGGGGGGTCGAGAGGGCGAGGGTGTTTGCAAAGAAACTCAGGGCATCGCTGGCAATAATAGATAAAAGGAGAGAAGGGGTAAATGTATCAGAAGTGATGAATATAATAGGAGATGTAAAAGATAAGGATGCACTACTGCTTGATGATATGATTGATACTGCCGGGACTATTACTCAGGGCGCTGAGGCAATAAAAAAGGCAGGGGCACGCAGGATTTTCGGTGCTTGTACTCACGCTGTCCTTTCAGGCAAGGCTATAGACAGGATTAATTCATCTGTATTCGACGAGTTGATTGTTACTAATACCATTCCTTTGAATGGAAAGGACATCGCCTGTAATAAGATTACGTCTTTATCCGTAGCACCTCTGCTTGGAGAGGCAATCAGGAATACCCACAATGAGACATCGGTAAGTTCTCTATTCATTTAATCAGAAGAAAAAATATAGTTAATAATTAATAGACCAACAGGAGGATTAAGAACATGGAAAGAATTTTGTTAAACGCAAGTACAAGGGCAGAAGGTGGAAAAGGGGTCGCAAGGAGCCTCAGGAGAGGCGGAAACATTCCTGCTGTATTGTACAGCAAAGGAGGTTCAACCCCTATAATTCTTGACCCGTTCAAGATTCAGAGGATGATCACGCTTGGACACGCAGAAAGTACACTTATTAATCTGAAGCTTGAGAATATTAGTGAAAATCAGGACAGAATAGCAATATTAAGGGATTACCAGACAGACCCCCTGACCGGCAAGGTTATACATGCAGACTTATTTGAGGTCTCTATGGATGAGAAGATAAGGGTTACTGTTCCGGTAGAACTTACAGGCGAGACCCCTATTGGAGTAAAAAGGGATGGGGGGCTTCTGCAATTGATACTGAGGGAAATTGAACTGGAGTGCCTGCCGTCTCTGATACCGGACAATATCCCGGTTGATGCATCAAAGCTGACTATTGGAGAGAGTTATCATATCAGGGATATTCAGGCAAGTGAAGGTATTAAAATTGTGATGGACCCTGAGCAGGTAATTCTGACTATTGCCTCCCCTGTTTCTCAGGAAAAGCTTGATCAGCTCCTTACAACCCCTGCACCTGGAGAGGCTACTAAGGAACCTGAACTATTGAAGAAAACAGGTAAGGAAGCAGAAGAGGGGAAAGAGGAGAAAGGAAAATAATTATAAATGCGGAGCGCCCCCTCACCCTGACCCTCTCCCCCAAGGGGAGAGGGAAGCTTAGCTTATTCCCTCCCCACCTTTTTAGATTGGGGGAGGGCATGCTTAAATATCCCACCCTCCCCTTCAAGGGGAGGGTGTGCTTAAAAGATTCCCTCCCCTTCAAGGGGAGGGTTAGGGTGGGGATGGGTTTCGTAGGAGGCTAAGTACTGAAGATTATTGCAGGGCTTGGAAATCCCGGACCTAAGTATAAAAATACAAGACATAATATCGGTTTTTGTGTTATTGAAAGGCTTGCATCCTCCTTTTCCATAAAATTTAAGGAAGAAGACGGCCGTTACAGGTATGGCAGGGGAAAAATATCCGGAGAAGATGTTATCCTCCTCCAGCCTTTGACTTATATGAACAGGAGTGGTGATGCAGTCGGGGAATTCATGCGTTTTTATAAGGTTTCCCCAAAAGACCTGATATTGATATATGATGACCTTGATCTTAATACCGGACAATTAAGGGTGAAAGAGAGAGGGGGGAGTGGTGGTCACAAGGGATGTACTTCTGTTATTTCCTCAATCGGGACAGAAGACTTTATAAGGGTAAGATTAGGTATCGGCCGGCCAGCAGCCGGTAATGATATTGTTGGGTATGTATTATCCGAATTTAAGCGTGAAGAACTGCCTGTAATAGAGACAGCAGTGGAGAATGCAGCAGAGGCAGTAAGGCTGGCCATAGATAATAACATACTCGTGGCTATGAACAAATTTAATCAGTAGAGAGGAAGGGGGAAAGATGGAGCAGTTTGTAGATTATTCGTGGATATTCGGAGTTGCCGGATTAGTAATCGGGGCGTTTATTTATTTTTATATAGCAAGACAGCCTGATGGTTCCGCTAAGATGAAGGATATCGCTGCAAAGATACACAGCGGCGCTATGGCATATCTTAGAAGGCAATATGTAATATTAGTAGTTTTTATTATCATAATATTTATTGCGTTGTCTTATGGTCTTAATTACCAAACCGGTATTGCTTATGTGTGCGGGGCATTGTCTTCAATGCTGGCAGGTTTATTTGGGATGCAGGCGGCCACAAAGGCCAATGTCCGTACGGCACAGGCTGCAAATCTTTATAAGCCTGATTCTGCAAAGGCATTGTTCATTGCATTTGCAGGCGGGGCTGTTATGGGGCTTGCAGTTGCAAGTATCGGGATTATAGGAATCGGTATCTTCTTCTATCTCTACGGGCATGACCCTTTAACCTCTTCAGTTATTAGCGGATATGCCATGGGTGCAAGCTCTATTGCCCTTTTTGCAAGGGTTGGAGGCGGTATATATACAAAAACTGCTGATGTCGGTGCTGACCTTGTAGGAAAGGTTGAGGCAGGAATTCCTGAAGACGATCCGAGGAACCCAGCGGTTATTGCAGATAACGTCGGTGATAATGTCGGTGATGTTGCAGGGATGGGCGCCGACCTCTTTGAGTCTTATGTCGGGGCAGTGGTTGCAACAATAGCGATTGCTGCTACTACTATGATTGGTAGTCCGATGATAATGACTTTCATGTCATTCCCGGTAGCTGTTATAGTAGTAGGACTTATATCATCAATCCTTGGTATAGGCTCAATGCTGATATTGGAAAAGTTAAGCCCGGCAGCAGCTCTGCGTTATGCTACTTTTATTGCAACCGGAATATTTCTTATCCTTGCATATTTAATGACTGTATATACTGGTATCGGTCTTGGAGTCTTCTGGGCGATTGCAGTAGGAAGTATTGTCGGGATTGTTATCGGACTGATTACGGAATGGTACACCTCGGCCTCTCCTATAACAAGATTGGCCAATGCATCATTAACCGGTGCAGCGACTAATATCATAACAGGACTGTCCATAGGAATGGAAAGCGTGGCCCTGCCTATGTTGGCAATAGTAATTGGTATATATGTATCCTACTCATTTGCAGGCCTTTATGGCATAAGTATAGCCGCAGTTGGAATGCTTGCTACAGTAGGCATAACCATGTCAGTTGATGCTTATGGCCCTATAGCAGATAATGCAGGCGGTATCTCTGAGATGAGCGGACTTGGTAAGGATACAAGGGCGATTACAGACAGCCTTGATGCACTTGGAAATACCACTGCGGCAATTGGAAAGGGATTTGCAATAGGTTCTGCTGCACTTACCGCACTTGCCCTGTTTGCTGCATATACACAGGCAGCACATGTATCAACCATCTCTTTATCCGATCCTTTTGTCATGATTGGATTATTCATCGGCGGTATTATGCCTTTTTTTATTACAGCTATTACAATGTCTTCTGTTGGAAAGGCGGCAGGAAAGATGGTTGATGAGGTAAGACGCCAGTTCAGGGAGATAAAAGGGCTTATGGAAGGTAAGGCAGAACCGGATGTTGTAAGATGTGTTGACATCTGTACTACTGCTGCATTGAAAGAGATGATTATACCGGGTGTATCAGCGGTTATTGTCCCTATTATTGTAGGATTTCTTCTTGGAGCTGAGGCGCTTGGGGGTTTTCTTGCAGGGGCGACTGTGGTAGGTGTCCCCATGGCACTGATGCTTGCCAATGCAGGCGGGGCATGGGACAATGCAAAAAAATTCATAGAAGGCGGTGCACACGGCGGCAAGAAATCTGATGCGCATAAGGCCGCTGTCGTAGGAGATACGGTCGGTGATCCATGCAAGGATACATCAGGTCCTGCTATGAATATATTAATAAAACTAATGTCAATAGTTTCACTGGTTATTGCACCATTATTAATCAAATAAAGGGCAGTAGAGTTATTTACAAGGGGAACAGAGATTGTTCCCCTTTCTTTTTTTAAAGGGTATAAAGGGTAAAATGGGATTTAACTGTGGTATAGTAGGTCTTCCAAATGTAGGCAAATCAACGATATTTAATGCACTGACATCAGCCGGCGCTAATGTAGCAAATTATCCATTCTGTACAATTGACCAGAATGTAGGCGTGGTAGGTGTTCCTGACCAAAGAATGGACCGGCTTGTGGAGATGTTTAAACCTGAGAAGATAACACCCACAACACTTGAATTTGTGGACATTGCCGGATTGGTTAAGGGTGCATCAGCCGGAGAAGGGCTTGGTAATAAGTTTCTTGGTCATATCAGGGAGGTGGATGCCATAGTGCATGTGGTCAGATGTTTTGATGACCCGGATGTTGTTCATATTTACGGTGGTGTAGATCCAAAAATGGATATAGATATAATAGAGACTGAACTTGCACTCTCAGATTTAGATTCCCTTAGTAAGAGGATTCAGAGGGCGGAGAAGGCATCAAAGTCCGGAGAAAAGGGGGCGGCCGTTGAGAAAGAATTTCTCACAAAGCTCTCCGACATGCTTTCACAGGGCAAACCCCTGCGTTCACCCCTGCTTTCAAATGCCTATTCTGATGAAGAGAAGAAGATATTAAATGAGATGCATCTCCTGACAATAAAGCCGGTTCTGTATGTGGCTAATGTTACTGAAGAGGAGATGCTTGAAGGGAATGAGTTTGTAAGGCAGATAGAGGAACTGGCAGAAAAAGAAGGTGCAAAGGTTATAACAGTTTGTGGTAAGATAGAGGACGAATTGTCTTCTATGTCCCTTGCAGAACATAAGGAATTCCTTGAAGAGATGGGCCTCTCAGAACCCGGATTATTTAAGATAATACGTGAGGGATATAGCCTGTTGAATCTTATTACATTTTTTACAGCAGGTGAGAAAGAGGTCAGGGCGTGGACAGTCCTTCAAGGGACTAAGGCACCGCAGGCCGCGGGCAAGATACACTCCGATATTGAACGCGGTTTTATCAGGGCAGAGATAATGTCATATAATGACCTTGATTCACTCGGATCTTCACAGGCAGTAAAAGAGAAAGGACTTCTCAGGCTTGAAGGGAAAGAGTATGTTATGCAGGAAGGGGATATCGTCTATTTTAGGTTCCATGTGTGACGGCTTCGTGAAAAGAGGTTAGAAGTAAGAAGCAAGAAGTTAGAGGTAAGAAGATAGAAGCAAGACATACGACGTAAGAAATTAAGATAAAATCCCGCTTAACTAAGTGATGCTGAGTTTTCCACCTCCCTTGACGGGAGGGGATTAGGGGGAGGGTGAGCTATGGAGGATTTTCAGATGAAAAAGATAATTATACTATCAGCATTGTTCTTAACGATATTGTTTGTAGCTCAGGCGTTTGCAGGTATGTCTTTTCTAAAGTCGGTGATATTTATCAATGATAAAAATGAACAGCAGATTTTTCAGCAGCAGAGGGTTTATTCTGATGTGGATATGGTAAGGGTTGAGGAAGAGGCGTCTGATATAGAAGGTAATCCCAAGGTCAGGATATATGATTTTCAGAAAAAAAAGATGTATACGATTATGATGAACGTGAAACTTTATCTTGAACAGGAGATAGGGTTTGAAAAGGATTTTGTATTATATGAAGTTACACCGGAAAAAAAGTACGGTGAACGTAAGGATATAAAGATAGATAAGACAAAACAGGGAGAAGAAGTTTTGGAAGGTCATAAGTTAATTAAATATGAAATCAAGGTCACCCTCAAGGATGAAAAGGGTAAAGACAAGCGGGTACTGGATCAATATAATTTATGGGTTGCTGATGACCTTAATCAAATGCCGGTAAGGTATGAGTACAGTCAAAACAATGGGAAACGGGTGATAAGCTACACTGATATTAAAACCGAGCCGGTTGATGCATCTCTCTTTTCTATACCGGAAGGATACAAGGCGATAAGTCCTTTTTAGGTGAACTCCCATGAACCGTAGGTTCACAAATGGCAATGAAAACCCCACCCTCACCCTAACCCTCTCCCTGAGGGAGAGGGGGCTTAGTTGATTCCATCCCCTTCAAGGGGAGGGTTAGGGTGGGGATGGGGTTGATTTTCGGATGAACCCTCATGAGCCGGGCGCTCACAAAGGGCCATGAAAATCAGTGGGACAAGAAAGTCCCGCCTATCCTCGTAGATATGGATAGGCGGGGTTTTCTTACCCCGCCGGAAGGGATTTTCGGATGAAGTTGAGTAGTTATGTTATTATGCGGAGGTTGTGATGTCTAATGTTATAGTTACAGGTGCGCAGTGGGGCGACGAAGGTAAGGGTAAAATAGTTGACCTGCTGACAGAAGATGCTGATTACATAGTACGGTATCAGGGTGGTCATAATGCAGGACACACCATTGTTATAGGGGAGAATAAATTCGTCCTACATCTGATACCTTCAGGCATACTTAGGCCGGGTAAAAGGTGTGTTATTGGAAATGGTGTTGTAATAGATCCACAGGCATTATTGGCAGAGATAGATGGGCTTAAAGACCGCGGCATAGAGGTTAAAGACCATTTATATATAAGCGGCAGGGCACATATTATAATGCCTTATCACACGGCCATTGAGAAAGAGAGTGAGAAACTGAAAGGGTCTCTCAAGATTGGTACAACAGGCAGGGGAATAGGGCCTACTTATGCCGACAAGATGGCACGTGTCGGGATCCGTGTTGTAGACCTTGTTGATAGAGATATTTTCAGGGAGAAATTGAAAACAAACCTTTTGGAGATGAACTATTTCCTTGAAAGGTTATACGGGGTAAAAGGCTTTGAGCTTGATGATGTCTACAATGAATACATCAGTTATGGAGAGAGGCTGAAGGGCTTTGTGATTGATACCCCGATCCTCCTGGACATGGCTATGAATGATGGGAAGAATATTCTTTTTGAGGGCGCTCAGGGGACGCATCTTGATGTTGACCACGGGACATACCCTTATGTAACCTCTTCAAATGCAACTGCAGGCGGCGCTTGTACAGGAACAGGTGTCGGGCCTACAAAGATAGACAGGGTTGTCGGTGTTGCAAAGGCATATACAACACGTGTGGGGAGCGGGCCGTTCCCGACTGAACTTCATGATGATATAGGTGAATTCCTAAGAAGCACAGGTAAGGAGTTCGGCGCTACTACAGGCAGACCAAGAAGGTGCGGGTGGTTTGATGTACCTGCTACGTCTTATGCTGTAAAGGTGAACGGATTTACTGATATTGCATTGACAAAGCTGGATGTCCTGGACAATCTGGATGAGATAAGTATATGTGTGGGTTACAAATATAATGGGAAAAGCTACAATGATATGCCGTCTGAATTAAAGGTACTGGAAGGATGCGAACCTGTTTATGAAAAGATGGCCGGCTGGATGACTACAACAGCCGGCATATCAGATTATAATGCCCTTCCTGAAAATGCCAGGAAATATATTCAACGTATTCAAACATTGATCGGCGTAGAGATAAGCATCATTTCTACGGGATTCAGGAGAGACGAAACAGTACTCTTAAAAAAGGTCTTTTAGGCTTACTCCTTGCTTTTAAGAAGAGCATCAACCCTGTTTGCAATAACAGTAAGTGACTCCCTTGTCTGATTATAATAAATCGGGATACGTGAAAACGTACAGTTTTTTCCTGCCCCGGCAATATACATTGCGCAGTTTTCCTTACAGGGGACTTCTTCAGCCGGTGTGCTCATAAAAGGACAAATTACATTCATTTAACTACCTCCTTAGTTAGGATTATAAATTAGGGCATGTTGAGTTGTAAAGAACTTTTCGGAGAATCAGCAAAATAGTGAAACAAATCTTAATACATTATCAGGAGATCGCACTTAAAGGGAAGAACAGGTGTTTCTTCGTTAAGAGGCTGATTGACAACTTAAAAAAGGTTTCAAAGAATCTTGGTGTAAAAGATATAAGAGAGGTAAACAGCAGGATTATAATGCAGCTTTCATCAGATGCGGATGAAACTCAGCTAAGAGATGTTGTTTCAAAGGTATTCGGGATTGCCAATTTTTCTTTTGTCTCCAGGACTAGCAATAACATAGATATACTGAAAGATGCTGTGCTTGCAGATGTTAAAAAAGGGAAATTGGAATTCAGGAGTTTCAGGATAAGGACAACCAGGGGGTACAAGGAATACCCACTCAAATCAATGGATGTGGACAGGATTATCGGCGGTCTTGTTAAAGAGACAACCAATGCAAGGGTTGATCTGAAAAATCCTGAGCTGACCATATTTATCGAAATACTTTTAAAAGATGCCTGTTTCTATACTGAGAAGATACAGGGCCAGGGAGGTCTGCCTGTAGGGACGAGCGGAAAGGTTGTTTGCCTTCTGTCCGGCGGTATTGATTCACCTGTAGCCGCGTACCGTCTGATGAAACGCGGATGCTCTGTTATTTTTGTCCATTTTCACAGCTATCCTTACCAGAGTAAGACTTCGCAGGAAAAGGCAGGGGATCTTGTGGATCTTTTAAGTCAATATCAGAATTCATCATCAATGTACATGGTACCGTTCGGTGACATCCAGAAGGAGATAGTTCTGAATGCACCGGCAAAATACAGGGTTGTCCTTTACAGACGTATGATGCTTAGAATTGCGCAGGTTATTGCGATAAAAGAAAAGTCGCTTGCACTTGTTACTGGCGACAGCCTCGGACAGGTCTCATCCCAGACCCTTGAAAATATGTCAACCATTGAGGCTGCTGTCAACCTTCCTGTATTCAGGCCGCTCATTGGAATGGATAAAATAGAGATTATTGACAAGGCAAAAGCGATTGGAACGTATGATATATCCATAATACCGGACCAGGATTGCTGCCACCTTTTTATACCAAAGAACCCTGCTATCAGAACTTATGCAGATGAAGTCGAAAAGGTCGAACAGGGGCTTGATATTGAGAAGCTGGTTAAGATGGGTATTGATAATGTTAATCCACCCTTGTGAGCCTACTTCATCCGAAAATCTCCATAGCTCACAATTATAGATGGGATGTTCTTCACAATTAAAATCTCTATATAAAAATAAATCTTGACTTGCTGAATGAATTTATGAAGTATGCCTTTGATCATACTGATGTACTGGATGATATACCGGCTGATGCCGAACTTGTAATATTACCTACGGATGACCTTCTACTATATAATGAAAATAAAACGGCCGTAGATTCCCTGCTTAAAGAAGGAAAGAATCAAAAACAATATTGCCGAATATTGAATTATTGTCAGCCTAAATAAGGAAGCATGTTAATTGAACAGAACAGTCCCCTTTATTTACGATATTTATGATGCTTTTTGTTCCTGAAGTTTTTCCTGTACCCAAAGATTGATCAGTGTGTCGGCAGTCACACCACGTTTTTGTGCAATCGCCTGAATTTCCTCAGATAGTATTTTGTCAACAGCGTAATATGTAACCTCTGACTCAATATCTACTTCAAATGAAGCTTCTTTGGTTTTATCCCAAAACTCAGACAAATCATGGGTATCCCAAAACTCACCAATTTCCCTGTATGATGTTGCCTCGGATAGCGAGGTTTTATGTTTTCTCATATAATCTCCTTTCGGCCTTTGTCATGTCGCGCGCCGATAAAATTAAGGCTCGTTTATCTGTTTTCCAAACAAAGAACACAATCAGATAACGCCCCCCGTCAGTTTGCCCCATTGCCGCATAGATATTTTCGCCTGACCTATGCCCCTTCTCAACAAATCTGAAATGAGGGTTATTATCCAAAATCTCTCTGACTTCCTGTTGTTGGATATTATGTTTGCTGATAATTTTGCCAATAATATCATCAAACCAGATAAGTCCATTAATTTCCAAATCATTATCTCCACTGATAACAAGGCTCCGAGATCCTCTGCCGGAATGTCTCGTAAACGTTGAAATTGTTTTTTAAGGATATGGTAGTCAAAAGGTATTTGTCTGTCAACAAAGATTTTGCTTGTTGTCTTTGTGATTATATAGAGGATAAAGATGGTGCCCCATGAATTAACTATGATGAATAGTAAAGTAAATAAAGTGATATTTCAAAAGGCGCCCCTTTATTGAGGTCTGATATTGATTCATATAATCCTGAGGCTCTTGCAAAAGTCTCCGTGACATCTGGTAAAACCGGCACAAAATTGGATTTTGCAATTTAAAAATCACCTATCGTACAAATTAGATCGTTAAATTACACTTTTTAAGCAATCCAAGCATTTTCAGGGCGTACTT
>JACRGV010000006.1 GCA_016212215.1 Nitrospirota bacterium | reverse complement strand
CGGCCATCTTTGTGTGCTCCTCAATCGCAACCCCTCAGCGTAGATTCAACTACGCCTTCGGGTTTGCTCAATCGGTCGCACTCAAACCTGACCGAAATCTGAGCGCCTAAATGCACAAGTTATTTCATGACAGACCCTTAGAGAACACGGTTTAAAGCTCAGGGTAATGACACCAAAAGGGCTGAATGAAGGGATAGAGTCTGTCCTGATAATAGCAACAAAAGAAGCGAAACATTTCTTAACTGATACAGATATACAAAACCCTACAATATCTGATTTAATGAAAGAGCTGTCAGTGCTTGACCCGGTGTCATGGGCTGAAAAGACCATTGGATATGAGGTGAGGAAATAGAAGAGTGCTATTATAATCTATCTCCCTTGAGGGGGTAGGGTTCTTATATTATTCCCCCTCCCTTGACGGGAGGGGGGTAGGGGGAGGGTGAGCTATGGAGATTTTCGGATGAACTGTCATGAGCGGGGCGCTCACAAAGGGACATGAAAATCAGCGGGACAAGAATGTCCCGCCTATCCTCGTAGAAATGGATAGGCGGGGTTTTCTTACCCCGCCGGAAGAGATTTTCGGATGAAACACTGCGGGAATGACAACAGGAATAAAAACTTCTATGTTGAATCACTTCAAAAGGTAATAATGTCAGGCTGTTTTCTTATAATGTGAAGCATACCAGTCTATCACCTGTCTAATCATTTTTTGATACGAGGTACGCTGTTTTTTTGCCTCATCCTTGAAAAAATCAATACTCGATTTTTTCAAGGCTATTGTTACCTTAACATTCTCCTCTTTCAACACCAGTTGATCCGGAGGTGGAAGGAAATCCTCAATAACTTTCAACTCACCCATTGGTTCTTCTTTGTATTTTATTTTGCTTTTCATATAGCTTCCTCACTTTTCTCCAATATCCTGCGCCATAGATACGACATAACACTGCCTCTGTATGTAAACCTCACGGTTATTATTCCGGCATCAACACGGCCAATGCAATAATATCGTTCTTCATTTGTGTTATGATTAACGTCTTCTGCAATAATACGTTTAGGATCAAGAAACGCATGTTGTGCCAATGAAAAAGAAACCCCGTGCTTTGCCTGGTTTTTCTTATCCTTCTCTTAATCCCATTCAAAGCTGGTTTTCTTCATAGGTACAATATACTACAGGTATGGCAATGGAAGCAATATAAAGATATGGTTGGGAAAATCTAAAGGGGACGGTCATGGCGGCTCTCTGAGGCAACACCAAAGCAGCGGCTTAATTATGAAATCATTGGAGATGGTCAGGGAATACATTGGCCTGACGTTGATGAAGACATTAGTGTTGAAGGTATGTTATACGGCTCACCTGCCCCAAGGCAAAAAAAAATTATTAAGTAATTCTGAAAGTGTAATAAGTCATAGTACAAAACCTCTCTTCAAGGTCTTTTATTCCTCGTTCAAATTCATTCAGGACATCTGTTGAGGAGACAGGATACCTGTGATACCTTGATTTTTGCAAATCTGAGGAGTAATTTAAAGATACCAACAGGATTCTTCCAAATTAGGAGGTGATAACAATGAATGTAGTATCATTAGTGGAAAGGATGAAACAGGGGATTAAAAAGATTAAAGGTGACCTTGAAAAGGATTCCGTTTATCACGGTAGTCATAAACCTCACTGCTGCGACCTCCCAGAGGAATTGCTTCATAAAGAACCTGAACATCATATTGATAAAAAGGCCGCTTGAAAGAAATCCGCATGAGATGGTTTCAAGTTTCAATCAATTCTCAGAGAGATAACCTTAATCTTATTGAGAATACCCTTACAGAGGCAGGTGCATTGTCTGTGTCCATTTCAAATGCAGATAATCAGACAATGCTTTTTCAATCATCAAACGAAGATATTATATGGGAGCATGTCAGAATTACCGGTCTGTTTGATGAAAATACAGACATAGAGTCTGTTAAAGATTTCATCTATTCCGTCATTGATATTAACTCAATACCTGATCTTCATATTGAGCAGATAGAAGATCGTGACTGGACTACTACATGGATGGAGAACTTCAAGCCCATTAAGGTTGGAGATAGAATGTGGATTGTTCCTGAATGGTATACCCCTCCTGAGCCTTCTGCTATCAACATATTAATCAATCCCTGTCAGGCATTTGGTACTGGAACACATCCTACAACGGCATTATGTCTTGAATGGATAGCCGGGGCAAATGTTCTTGGGCTGGATGTTATTGATTACGGCTGTGGTTCAGGGATACTTGCGATTGCAATGGAAAAATCGGGTGCAGGGAGGGTATGGGCAGTGGATAATGACCCGCAGGCCATTATTGTAACAGGAGAAAACATAAAGAAGAATATGTGCGGCCCACGAATAGTTACGACAACACCGGAATCAATAAACGGATTAAAGGTAGATTTAATAATTGCGAATATCCTTGCAACCCCGCTGATAACACTTGCGCACACATTTGCGGGTATGGTACATAAGGGAGGTACAGTCATACTTTCCGGCATCCTGGATGAACAGGCGGATGAGGTAAAAAAGGCTTATGAGCCATGGTTTGATATTATAAAGTGTATCAACAAGGAAAGCTGGATGCTCATTGAAGGGAGATTAAGATGAACACTCATGAGCGGGGCGCTCACAAAGGGGGATGAAAACCCCACCCTCACCCTAACCCTCTCCCTGAGGGAGAGGGGGCTACGTTGATTCCCTCCCCTTCAAGGGGAGGGGTAGGGTGGGGATGGGGTTGATTTTCAAATGAACTCATTACAGGAGCCTGCAAAGCTATTAAAAGATTTTCTGCCGATTCTCCCGATGGGGAAGGCTCTGGACGTGGCAATGGGAAAAGGGAGGAATACAATATTCCTTGCATCACACGGCTTTGAGGTGACAGGACTTGAAAGGGATGAAGAATCCATAAAGATATGTAAGGATGATGCAAAGACAGCAGGCGTTCAGATTGACGCAAGGTGTGTGGATTTAGAAGACCTTGAGTCATACAAGATAGAAAAATCTGCTTATGATTTGGTTATATGCTTTTACTACCTCCAGAGAAATCTTTTTTCACGGATAAAAGATGCCCTCAAGCCGCAGGGAATGATTATTTATGAAACCTTCCTGATTGACCAGCACATCAAAACAGGTCATCCCCGAAGAAGGGAGTATTGCTTTGAACATAACGAGCTTTTAAGACTCTTCCCTGACTTCCGCATCCTTTATTACCATGAAGGACAGGACTCAAAAGGGACTTACAAGGCCGGACTTGTTGCACAGAAAGTCTGATTTGTTTTGAACTTGTAACTTCCTCAAAGGTTCTTGTTACATTATATTGTAATTATGAAATAAATTGTGTTATTATACCTTTTAACAAATCTAACCTGATAACATTAAACCGGAGACATAATATAGACAATGAATTCTTTTTATAAAAATCTAGGGTTATGGATCGTTATAGGCGGTGTAATGATCCTGCTTTATTATCTTTCTCAGCACACCACTGGACCTTCAAAAGAGATAGTTTTCAGTGATTTTCTTAACAGGGTTGAGCAGGGGCAGGTAACAGAGGTCGTTATTAAGCAGAACCAGATAAGCGGCACGATGAAGGACGGTGCCCAGTTCAGCACTTATACGATGGATTATCCGAACCTTGTAACCAGCCTGAGAGACAAGGGTGTCAAGATAACTGTTAAACCGCCTGACGAGACACCATGGTATATCGCATTCTTATTCTCATGGGGGCCGATTCTCCTTCTTGTCGGGGTATGGATATTCTTTATGCGGCAGACCCAGATGGGGGGAAACCGTGCGCTTTCTTTCGGTAAAAGCCGTGCGAGACTCCTGACTGAAGACCGGAAGAAGGTAACGTTTGCGGATGTGGCCGGTGTTGATGAGGCAAAGGATGAGGTGCAGGAGGTTATTGAGTTCCTTAAAGACCCTCCAAAGTTCCAGAAGCTCGGCGGCAGGATACCTAAAGGTGTACTGATTGTAGGGCCTCCCGGTACAGGTAAGACACTCCTTGCTAAGGCAATAGCAGGCGAGGCGAATGTACCCTTTTTCAGCATCAGCGGCTCTGATTTTGTTGAGATGTTTGTCGGTGTCGGTGCATCGCGGGTAAGGGATTTGTTTGAGCAGGGTAAGAAACATGCACCCTGCATAATTTTCATTGATGAAATAGATGCAGTAGGGCGGCTCAGGGGCGCCGGTCTTGGCGGCGGTCATGACGAGCGTGAGCAGACCCTTAACCAGTTGCTTGTTGAGATGGACGGGTTTGAGACAAATGAGGGGGTAATACTTATTGCTGCCACAAACAGGCCTGATGTACTTGACCCTGCGCTTTTAAGACCGGGGAGATTTGACCGTCAGATAGTGGTTGGAAGACCGGATGTGAGAGGAAGGATCGGTATCCTGAAGGTACATACAAAAAAGATTCCTATCTCAAATGATGTTAATCTTGAGACTATTGCAAGAGGAACGCCGGGATTTTCGGGTGCAGAACTTGCGAACCTTGTTAATGAGGCAGCCCTTTCTGCTGCAAGGACAAACAAGAAACTCGTTGAGATGGATGATTTTGAGGCGGCAAAAGATAAGGTGTTAATGGGTGTCGAGAGGAAGAGCCTGCTTATAAGTGAGAATGAAAAAAAGAATACTGCATTTCACGAGGCAGGCCATACCCTTGTGGCAAAGCTCCTTCCAGGAACTGACCCGATACACAAGGTGTCTATTATTCCGAGAGGCAGGGCACTCGGTATAACACAACAACTGCCGACTGATGAGAAATATACCTATTCAAAGGATTTTCTGTATACAAATATCGCTATACTGCTTGGCGGCCGCATTGCTGAGGAACTGATGTTAAACCACATGACCACAGGCGCGGGCAATGACATCGAGAGGGCAACAGAGATGGCACGCAAGATGGTATGTGAATGGGGTATGAGTGAGAGGCTTGGGCCGCTCACCTTTGGGAAGAAACAGGAAGAGATATTCCTCGGAAGGGAGATCAGCCAGCACAGGGATTATAGTGAACATACTGCAATAATGATTGATGAGGAAGTAAAACGCCTTGTAATGGAAAATTATGAAAGAACAAAGAAGCTCTTAAAAGATAATATTAATACTCTGAAGGCACTGTCAGAGGCATTATTGGAACAGGAAACCCTTGATGGTCCGGAGATTGATGAGATAATTCGCACAACAACTGCGGCCGCATAAATTAGAACAACGCAATTACAAATTGACCGCTTATAAAGATAGAACCTATTTAATGGGGATAATTAATGTTACCCCGGATTCTTTCTCAGACGGCGGTCTTTTTTTTGATCCTGACAGGGCAATAGAATATGGCCTGAAACTCGAATCCGAGGGGGCTGACATATTAGATATCGGCGGAGAATCAACCCGCCCCGGCTCTTACCCTGTACCTGTTGAAGATGAGATTAAAAGGGTAATTCCTGTAATAAAGGGTTTATCTGCCCGTGTTAAAATTCCAATATCAATAGACACTTACAAGTCAAGGGTTGCAGAACTTGCAATTCAAGCGGGTGCATCAATTATTAATGATGTGAGTGCACTCAGATTTGACCATAACATGATTAATTCAGCAATTAAGTATAATACACCGGTTGTCCTGATGCATATACTTGGGACGCCACAGGATATGCAGAAAAATCCTGTTTACAAAGATATTGTTCAGGATGTCTATGATTTTCTTAAAGAGCGGATAGAATATGCTGAAAAGTGCGGTATGAAGCGGGATAAAATAATAATAGACCCGGGCATTGGTTTTGGGAAAAGGCTGAGAGACAACATCTCCCTGATAAGAAATCTTGATAAGTTCAACGGCCTCTCTTGTCCTGTACTTATTGGGCCATCAAGAAAGTCATTTATTGGAGAGATACTGGATTTACCTGTTCAAGAGAGGATTTATGGAACAGCAGCAGTAACAGCATTAGCAATTAGTAAAGGGGCAAACATAATACGTGTGCATGATGTCAAGGCTATGAAGCAGGTAGCAAAGATGACAGATGCAATCATTAGAAGTTAGATGCAACAAGTTAGAAGTAAGATTTTAGGGAGAGATTCCCTCCCCGACACTGAATGGGGGAGGGGCAGGGTGGGGATGGGGTTTCCGGAGAATCACAATAAACATGATTGCTTTTCTAAAAGAAATAATTACTGAAATACGCTGGCAGGACATTGTAGATATTACAATAGTTACCTTTGTTATCTACCGCCTCCTTTTGTTAATAAAAGGTACGCGGGCATTTCAGATGCTCATGGGGCTTGTAATTCTTTTCGTTGCATTTGTTGTATCGCGGTGGGCAGGACTCTTCACTGTAGAATGGCTGATCCAGAGTCTATGGTCATATATAGTACTGACGCTTATTATACTTTTTCAGCCTGAAATACGAAAGGCACTGGCCCAGATGGGGCAGAATCCTTTAACCCAGCGTCTCGCGGCTGTGGAAGAGTCAAGGAATATAGAGGAGATTATCAGGGCATCAGTATCATTGGCCAACAAAAAGATAGGTGCAATTATTGTAATTGAGAGGAAATCAGAACTCAAAGATCTCATAGAGATGGGGGTTCAGTTGGACGCAAAGATTACAAGAGAACTGCTGACAAGTATTTTCCTGCCGTATTCACCCATCCATGATGGCGCTATTATTATTAAAGGGGACCGGATAGTGGCTGCAGGATGTTTTCTTCCGCTGACATTGGCTACTGATATAAGCAAATCCCTTGGTACAAGGCATAGGGCGGCTATAGGCGTTACAGAAGAGACAGATGCTGTTGCAATTGTAGTTTCCGAAGAGACCGGAGCTGTGTCTGTCTGTATAGGAGGAGATATTATCAGAGAACTGGATACCAATTCATTGCGGCGAATCCTGACAGATATATTTCAAACAGGGATAAAAAAGGAGAAGACAACGTTCTGGAGCATAATAGAGGCGATCTTTCCTGTCAGTATGAGAGATAGTATTAAAAAGATTGTGGCAGGTGATGAGTTGGGTAAATAAGGGGAGGCATGGGTTCTTTCAGGGGCATTCTTACAAATAATCTGTTTCTAAAGATAATATCCCTTTTCTTTGCATTTACTATATGGTTTTATATAAGTCCGGTTATTTCAAAGGATACCATAGAGATTAATTATGCACTGCCTCTTCAATTAAAAAATATCCCTGAAAATGTTATGGTCTCAGGAAAGGTTGATGATCATATAAACGTGAGATTAAAAGGGAGGCAGAGCGCTGTAAAGGAACTGGATATGGGACAGACTAATGTCAGCATAGACCTTTCACATGGAAAGGAAGGAACCAGAGTGTATACACTTGACAGGAGTAATATCAATATCCCTGCAAATATTGATGTTGTGAGGATTGACCCTAAGATAATAAAGATAGATATGGTGCATGTAGTAAGAAAAAATTTAAAGGTGAAGGTAGAAATCTCAGGGATTCCTGCAAAGGGTTACAGGATAAAAAGAGTTTATGTCAAACCTTCAGAGATTGCAGTGGAGGGGCCGGAGTCTGAGCTTGAATCTTTGATTTTATTAGAGGGATTATCTGTTGATGTATCCGGTAGAAAAAACAGTTTTACGAAAGAGATTAAGGTCAATGTACCTCAGCGTAATGTGAGGGTTATTGGAAATGAAGTCATCATGATAGATGTGGAGGTAGAACGGATATGAAAAGGCTTTTTGGTACAGATGGGGTTAGAGGCGTTGCAAACATAGAGCCGATGACCGTTGAAATGTCTCTCAAACTCGGCAGGGCAGCGGCATATTTCTTTAAGCAAAGGAAGAACAGGAAGGGCCACCACAGGATATTAATCGGGAAGGATACGCGGCTTTCCGGATATATGTTTGAAGGGGCGCTTACGGCAGGTATATGTTCTATGGGCGTTGATGTGTTACTGGTAGGTCCAATGCCTACGCCGGCGATTGCCTTTCTTACAAGGAGCATGAGGGGCGATGCAGGGATTGTAATTTCTGCCTCACATAATCTATTCGAGGATAATGGGATTAAATTCTTCTCTGAAGATGGCGCTAAACTTCCTGATGAGTATGAAAAGGAGATAGAGGAAATTATATCTTCGGGGAGTATTGAGGATGTAAGGCCTACAGGTAATCTTATTGGAAAGGCTTACAGGATTGATGATGCAGAAGGACGCTACATTGAGTTTGCCAAGAACACAATTCCCAAGGGCATGGACTTTGAGGGTATAAAAGCAGTAATTGATTGTGCCAATGGTGCTTCATATAAGATTACCCCTACGGTACTTCAGGAACTCGGTGCAAGCATTATTACATTCGGGAATAAACCTGATGGTACAAATATCAATCTTGGCGGCGGGTCTCTTCATCCTGAAAAAGTACAGAAGGAGGTTGTTACATCTGGTGCAGACATCGGATTTGCCCATGACGGCGATGCAGACAGGGTTATCTTTGTGGATGAAAAAGGTGAGGTTGTGGATGGTGATAAGATTATGGCTATGTGTGCAATTGAGATGAAAAAGGATGGCGTACTAAAAAATAATACCCTTGTAACAACAGTTATGAGCAATATCGGCCTTGAAGTGGCGATGAGAGAGGCTGGGATAGATATTGTAAGGACACCTGTAGGTGACAGATATGTTCTGGAAGAGATGTTCCGCATGAATTGTAATCTCGGCGGTGAGCAGTCGGGGCACTTAATATTTTCTGATTACAACACAACAGGGGACGGACTTATAACAGCACTCCAGGTATTGACAATTATGAAGAAAACCGGTAAATCTCTATCAGAATTATCATCCTGTATGCAGACCTTCCCGCAAAAACTTGTAAACATAAGAGTTAGGGAGAAAAAGTCACTCGATTCTATACCCGAGATAAAGAGTGTAATAAGCGATTCTGAAAAAAAATTAGATGGAAGAGGGAGGGTTCTTGTCAGATATTCCGGCACGGAACCTTTGTTACGCATAATGGTTGAAGGAGACAGAGAGGATAAGATTGAAAGTATAGTTAATGAGATATCGGAGACAGTAAACAGGTTTCTTGGCGTAAATTAAGAAAGGAGAAAATTATGAATTTCAGAAAGACATTCTTAATGTTGTCGTTGGCAGTTGTTTTGTTCCTGCCTTCACTTCTAATTGCAGGAGAGGATCCTACTCTTGCACCCGGCTATTATCCAAAAGAGTACCTCAACATGAAAAATCCTCTTCCATTTTCTCTCCAGACAATGAGAGAAGGGCGGCGCCTCTACTTTGGACATTGTGAGACATGTCATGGGGTATATGGAGATGGTAAGGGAAATTCTGCTGTAATTGGAAAATTTGATCCGATGCCGAGAGATTTTAGTGATGACAATATCATGTCAAAGAAGACAGACGGTATGCTGTTCTACTCAGTATCAAAGGGGGTACATGGTACAAGGATGTTTGCCCGTGAAGAGATTATGCCTGCAAAGGATCGCTGGGCAGTTATTCATTATATAAGGACATTTGCAAAGGGTGAGGAAAAGGTACAGAAGTAAGACAGCAGAAGCAAGAGGTAAGAAGCAAGAGGTAAGAAGTAAGAAGTTAGAAGTAAGAAATAAGAAATCATCAGCCGCAGGCTCACAGAGATGAAGATGATGCCCCCTAACCCGGACACTATCCGTCTATTCAAAAGGGGGGAGAGGGTATTTAGATTATCCCCCCTCCCTTGACGGGAGGGGGTTAGGGGGAGGGTGAGCAACGGTCAGTTTCAGGATAAAGATCAGGAGAAGATATGGAAGAAATATCAAGGCGGAACTTCCTCAGCACGGTCATCAACTCGCTTATAGGGTTATGGGTTATCGGGGCTGGAATTTTATCAAGCTATGCCGGGCTTAAATATTTATGGCCGACAGAGAAGACCGCAGGCAGTGGAGGTGAAAAGAAGCCATCTTTCCCGCTTGCAGAACTCGAAGAAGGCAGCATGAAGAAGGTTGTTATCGGAGGAAAGCCAGCGGGCATTATACGCTTAAACGGGCAGGTTTACGCACTCTCCCTAATTTGCACACACCTCGGTTGTGTAGTAAGCTGGCATCCGGATGAAAAACGCCTTATCTGTCCATGTCACGGAGGTATGTATGATGTTACCGGAACCGTTCTTGGCGGCCCGCCGCCTCGTCCACTCCCAAGCTATGAGGTAAAACTGAGTGGAGACACAGTGGTTATTGGATAGGCAGCGGTGAGCGATTAGCAGAAGTAAGAAGCAAGAGGCAAGAAGTAAGAGGCAAGATGCAAGAAAAAATGAAAATGAGTGGGACAAGAATGTCCCACCTATCCTTGATATATATCTGGATAGGCGGGGTTTTCGTACCCCGCAGGAGAGGATTTTCAGGTGATGAGCAATAAGAACAAAAGAGACTGGCTTGATAAACTGGACAAGAGTGTTAATCTTCGCGGCCTGGTAAACTGGCTTACTCTTGCAACTGGATTTCTATATGGCGAACTTGACGACAGGCTTGATTTCAGATCAGCTCTAAAAAAGGTTTTGAAGAAGCCGGTGCCTCCGCACATAAATTTCTGGTTTTGCTTCGGCGGTTTTACATTCCTTCTTTTTCTTACAAACATTGTTACAGGTATCCTGCTATTAATGTATTACCGTCCTACAGTTGACCATGCCTACGATAGTGTTGTCCATATAACCAATAACGTTCCATTCGGCTGGTTAGTGAGGGGCTTCCATCACTGGGCGGCTAATGTAATGGTAATCACAGTTATGATACACATGTTAAGAATTTATTTTCATGCAGCATATAAACCGCCGAGGGATATGAACTGGGTTATAGGTATATGTCTGTTCATGCTGGTGCTTTCATTTGGATTTACCGGCTACCTTCTTCCATGGAATCAGGTATCCTTCTGGGCAACGACAATAGGCGCTGAAATTCCAAGTACTGCTCCGGTTATTGGTCCATACATAACCTTTCTGCTTAAAGGTGGAAACATTGTAGGTCAGCTTGCACTTACACGTTTTTTTGCATTCCATGTTGTAATCCTTCCATGGATTACCATCGGCCTTTTAGCACTTCACTTTCTTATGGTAAGGAGGCTCGGTATATCCGGTCCATTGTAATATTCTTTCCTGATTAATACCTATATGATTCAAGTCATACAAGTATTTGAAAGCATATATATAATATACTAATGTGCTATGATTCAATGAATAGAAATGAGCAGCAGTTATAGAACAAATAACCATTAAATTATGTTTAGTTAAAAAGGAGGTAGTTAAATTATGGTAGCAACAGAGGCTTTAAAAAAAGATCACAGGGTTATTGAGAAGATGATTGATATTTTGGAAAAGGTTTCACATAAGATTGATAATGGTGAGGATGTATCAGCAGATGTTATGAAAAATTCTGCGGATTTTATAAGGAATTTTGCTGATAATTATCATCATGGTAAGGAAGAGGATCTGCTGTTTAAAAAGATGGAGGAGAAGGGTTTTCCAATAGAAGGAGGCCCAATAGGTGTTATGCTGGTTGAACATGATGAGGGCAGAGGATATGCACGGGCAATGGCAGAGGCTGCTGAGCAGTATGCTGCCGGAGATGCCGGTGCTAAAAAGATTTTTGCTGATAATGCAAGGAATTACGGAAGCCTCTTATTGCCGCATATGCAGAAAGAGGACGGTATACTTTATATGATGGCAAATAACTTAATTCCAGAGAATGCTCAGCAGGAGCTTTTAAATATATTTAATTTAGTTGAAAAAGAGAAATTAGGTGAAAACGGCCGTCAACGATATGTAGATCTTGTGGATGAGCTTGAAAAGACAGTGTAAGTTATAAAGAAAGGGTTCAAGGGGTCAAGTATACAGCAAATACCCTCGAACCCTTGTTTGTTAGCGGACTAAGTAAGAAATAAGCCGAATTTTGTTCCCCTTTCAGGTTACCCTGTCGGGGTGATGATCATTCCTCTGAGATCCCGGTCTCCCGGAACCTTAAGCGACCTAACCCGAAAACTTGGCCGGGCAGACCTTCATCAGGATATCTCTATCCTGAAACGTTTCCCTATTTGGTCTTGCTCCTGGTGGGGTTTACCGTGCCTCCCTTGTTGCCAACGGAGCGGTGAGCTCTTACCTCGCCGTTTCACCCTTACCTGGAAAACAGTGAGAGATGTTAGAGTAAGATGTTAGTGTTTACCACTATTACCTTTTCACTTTCATCTATTAACTGTCTTTCCTGGCGGTTTATTTTCTGTGGCACTTTCCTTAGGGTCACCCCCACTGGGCGTTACCCAGCACCATGCCCTTTGGAGTTCGGACTTTCCTCCCCGTCGTTTTTATCTAAATATAAACAACAAGGCGACCATCTGTCTTACTTAGTCCGCATTCTACTCGAAAATCTTGTAAAATCAAAATTTAAATCTCAAAAATCAAAAATCCATATCAAAACTAAAAAATACACTTACGCCCATGTCCTTATGTTTCTAATTTTGAATTTTTATCTGTCATTTTAACTTTTACATTTTAATTTTTGATTTTCTTTACTTAGGCAGGTTTCCAATAAAGTATCCTCGAACAACTTAAACAGGTAATGATCTTGTCATTTTTCCTGATCTGAGAAAAGATTTGTGGAGGAATACGTATGTGACAACCCATGCAGTGTTCATCCTGAACTGATACTATAGCCTGCCCTCTCTTAGTAGCTATTAATCTTGAATATTCTGCAAGGAGTTTGGAATCAATCTGAGATGTTATAGAACCTTTGTCAGCCTCTATTTCTTTAAGTTTCTCAGTTAAAAGGCTATATTCCTCTTCAACCTTTTTCTTGTGCTCTGAGAATTTTTTTTCTTCTTCCTTTACAACCTTTTCCTCTCTGGTTTTGACCTCTTTCAATGTATCTATTTTCTCAAGGAGTATTAATATCTTTTCTTCAATATCAGACTTTTCTTTTTCAACGGTATTGATTTCTTTTAAAAGGGCCTGATACTCAGTATTTTTCTTGATTTCCGGTATTCTCTCCTTGAGTTTTTTTATTTTATCTTCTAAGGTTTTTAATTCCCCTTCTAATGTCCTTCGTTCTTTAGATGCATTATCAAATTCCTCTGAAGCTGCTGAATGTTCAGCCTGTGCTTTATCAAGATTTACTTTCAGAGAGGATAATAAATCAGGAAGTCCTTTTTGTTTCTCAGCAATCTCTAAAATCCTGCTGTCTTTTTCCTGAATCCGAATAAGTAGTTTCAATTGTTCATTAGAAATATATTCCATAATTTTGGATGCTTGGTGGGCCCACCAGGGTTTGAACCTGGGACCAACCGGTTATGAGCCGGTGGCTCTACCAAGCTGAGCTATGGGCCCTAAAAAATTACTAATCAGTAAAACTTTTGAGACGTTTGCTCCGGCTTGGATGCCTTAATTTTCTCAAAGCCTTTGCCTCTATCTGACGTATTCTTTCCCTTGTTACATCAAATGTCTGTCCCACCTCTTCAAGTGTATGATCCGTCAATTCTCCTATACCAAAACGCATCCTGAGTACCTTTTCCTCTCTTGGTGTAAGAGTCCTTAATACATTGTCAATCTGTCCGTGTAAGTTCGCCTTAATTGCTGCATCAATCGGGGATATTGCCTTCTTATCTTCAATGAAGTCCCCAAGATGACTGTCTTCTTCCTCTCCAACAGGGGTCTCAAGTGATATAGGTTCCTTGGCTATCTTCAGCACTTTCCTTACCTTTTCAACCGGTAACTTCATTTCAGCTGCTATCTCTTCCGGAGAAGGTTCACGCCCGATTTCCTGAACGAGCTGTCTCGATGTACGGATTAGTTTATTGATAGTTTCAATCATGTGAACAGGAATCCTTATTGTCCTTGCCTGGTCCGCAATCGCCCTTGTAATAGCCTGCCTTATCCACCATGTGGCATAAGTACTGAACTTGTATCCACGCCTGTATTCAAATTTATCAACAGCCTTCATAAGACCGATGTTGCCTTCCTGTATCAGGTCAAGGAACTGAAGTCCGCGGTTTGTATACTTTTTAGCAATACTTACAACTAATCTTAAATTGGCCTCGATAAGTTCACTTTTTGCAATCTTGGATCTTAATTCAGCCATTTCCAGAGATTTTACCATCTCTCTTAATTCATTTGATAGAATCCCGGTTTCCTCTTCTATATTATAGAGAGCTTCTGTTGCAGAACAGTAGCTTTGCTCTATCGCCAATATATCATCTTCACTCTTGCCGGAATCCTTTATAAGTTTTTTCATCCTGGCCCTATTCTCTTCAATCTTCTCAAAAAGTGACTGAAGGTCAATGGCCTTGCATTTTAGCTTTCTTGCACATATATTAATCTCATTTTCCTTACGCTGAATCTCTTTATTGTAAAATTTAAGTCTTTCAACAATTGAATCAACAAATTTTACATTCAGATTTATCTCAATCATTAACTCTATTATTTTCCCACGAAGCTCTGATACCTTTGCCCTAACCTTTTCTTTTTCAGATACTTTTAGCTCTCCACTTTTTAACTTTTTTCTATTAGTTTTGTACTCTCTTGATAATTTTTTAAGTTTTTCAATTGCCAGTAAGGTCTTTTGCTTCAGCTCCTCAGTGTCTTCCTCAATAATCTCTTCAAACTCTTCTTCGCCTTCTTCTTCAAATGTCCCCACAAAATCGTGAACTGCTGCCTTGTCTTCCCTTAAGTTATCCCCAAAGGATATAACCTCATTAATAGTGAGGGGCATACTGAATATTATAGATTCAATCTCCCTTTTCCCTTCTTCAATCCTCTTTGCAATCTCAATTTCACCTTCTCTGCTGAGAAGGGAAACGTCTCCCATCTCCTTTAAATAAAGGCGCACAGGGTCATCAGTCCTGGCAATGCCGAGACCGATCTCTCTCTCCTCCTTATCCTCTTCTTCCAGTTCTTCTTCAGCAAGGAGTTTGTGATACCCTTCCTCTTCAACCTGGTCAACGATATCAATATCCATTTCACCGAACATCATCATTATACTGTCCATCTCATCTGATGAGATTAAATCGTCAGGCAATGCATTATTAAGTTCATCATAAGTAAGATAACCCTTTTCTTTACCTACTGAAATAAGCTGCTGAACATCTGAAATTTTTTCGTCTTTTGACATTTTCTTATTAATCCCCCGGTTTTTAATAAAAGACTATAATAACCACCTATAGTCTCCTTTTACAAATATACAACTTTTTTACTTAGTTTTCATAAAGCAACTTTCTTTGTTGCAGAAGGCCCTGTTTTAATACAAGTAGACTTCTTACCTTGTCAAAAGCCCCCGCTAGTTCTGCTTTAGATATCTCTTGTTCAATTCCTTTTAATTCCCTGTTAAGGCTTTCCCTCCGGATAGCCCGCATACAATCCAGAAGGTTTTTTTCAGGTAAATCGAAATGCAGGTCACTCAATGCCAGCCTTGTAATTATATCCCGCATTTCCTGCGTATCCTGAGAGTCCTTACCAATAAACTCTGTATTTAAAAGGTCATTCAGGTCTTTATCTGAATTTATAATATATTCTACTGTTTTTTGAAATTTAGTATTAACCAGATATCTAACATCAAATTTTTCTCTTGCCTGTTTTCTAAGTTCCTTATATTTAATTACAAGGGCAAGCAGGGTCTCTTCAACAGATACGTTTTGTACATCATTATTTTTCGCTGTCTCCGGTTGTACTGACTTTTTCCCTTTACCTTTCCTTCTAAGTTCAGCATATAGCACATCTTTTTCTATCTTCAGATCATTTGAAACCCTGTTCAAATGATAATCCTGCTCAATCCTGTTGGGTATCTTCCTTATTAAGTTCAAACATTCCTCAGCATTTTTAAACTTTGCATCTATGTGTGTTTTAGGTATTGCAATATTCATACTTGTCTTTTTGTTAATTATCATATCTATAGCAAATTCAATAATGCCCTTTGATTTGCTGATAAGTTCATCAAAGGCAGTCTTTCCATATTTTCTAATAAAACTATCAGGGTCCTCTCCTTCCGGCAGGAGTAAGACCTTGGCCTCTACTTCACTACCAACAAAGTTATCCACTGTTCTTAATGCAGCTTTTATGCCTGCTGTATCAGAGTCAAAGGTTAATATGACCTCTTTGCAAAACCTTTGAAGTATTCTTATGTGGTTCGGGGTTAATGCAGTTCCAAGAGTAGCTACTACGTTTAATACTCCCGCCTGATGAGCAGTTACCACATCTATATACCCCTCAACAATTATTGCAAATCCTGACTCTTTTATCCCTTCTTTGGCAGTTTCAAGTCCATATAACAGATTACCTTTTGTAAAGACAGGGGTTTCAGGTGAATTAAGGTATTTGGGTGTCGAATTATCCATTACCCGGCCGCCGAACCCAACCACCCTTTTCTGTATATCAAAAATAGGAAACATTATCCTTTTTCTGAACCTGTCATAATATCCTGTCCCTTTATTTTGGGGAATGATTACACCTGATTTGAGCATCAGGTCCTCATGGAATCCCTTTTTTTTAAGCAAATTATAAATACTGTTCCATGAGTCCGGACTGTAACCAATATTAAATCTCTTTATTATTTCTATAGTAAGGCCACGTTTTAACAGATATGCCCTTGCAGGTTCTGCCTCGTTTGTTTTTATCAGATTTTCATGATAAGAGGCAGATACTATATTGTTTATATCGAATATAAAGTTTTCGCTTTTATTTTCCTTTACAGCCCTTTCAATTATGATCCCTGCATCATTGCCCAACCTTCTTACAACTTCAGTGAAGGTAGAATTCTCATGCCTCATGAGAAATGATATTACATTTCCCCCGGTACCACATCCAAAACAATGGAAAAGCTGTTTTGCCTGGCTTACGACAAATGAAGGAGTCTTTTCTGAGTGAAACGGGCAAAGTCCTATATGATTCTGGCCCTTTTTCTTGAGAGATATATACCTGGAAATTACCTCTACTATATCCTGACTTTCAATAACCTTTGTTACTATTTCTTCAGGTATATGCCCATCCAAGTGGAGCATCCCCCTACGATCATCTTGAAGAGGATTCCATTAGCTCTTTAACAATAGTGCTAACTTTTGTGCCATCAGCCCGTCCTTTAATCCGGGGAATTAGGATCTTCATAACCTTTCCCATATCCTTAGGAGATGAAGCGCCTGCTTCATTAATTACTGTCCTAACCTCATTCATTATTTCTTCATCACTTAGTTGTTGAGGGAGAAAGGTCTGAAGTATCTCTATCTCACTGGTCTCTTTCTGAACTAAATCTTCTCTGTTGCCTTTTTTAAACTGTTCTATTGCCTCTCTTCTCTGCTTAACAGCAGAACTTATTACACCAATTATCTCTTCATCTGTAAGAGGGGACATCTTTTCGATTTCTTTGTTCTTAATTGACGACTTCAACAGTCTTATAACACTTAACTTTATCTGATTTCCGGCCTTTAATGATTCTTTTAATTCTGTTGAAAGTCTGTCAAGTAGTGACATAAGCTTAAACCTTTTGCCTTTTTGTTGCTTTTTTTCTTGCGGCTAATGCCTTGCGTTTACGGCGGACGCTAGGTTTTTCATAGTGTTCTCTTTTTCGCATCTCGGATAAAATCCCAGCCTTTTCGCACTGTTTTTTAAACCTGCGAAGGGCGCTTTCAAAGGATTCATTATCCTTTACTTTTACACCCAGCATATAATCCCCCCCCTCACAATATATTTTTGTATTTTCATGTATATAAATTTTATTTAATAAATTTAATAAGTTCCAACTGTAAAATTGGATTTTCAACTATAGCAGATTCAAATTATGAATGTCAAGTATTAGTTGACATGGATTATTGTTGTATGTATCATCATATGTACTTTATGAAAGGATTTAAACTTGACTACAAAATATGAGCCAAAAGAGATAGAGATTAAGTGGCAAAGATACTGGGAAGATAATAATACCTTCAAGGTTACAGAAGATATTTCCAGAGCCAAATACTATTGTCTTGAGATGTTCCCTTACCCATCAGGCAGGATACACATGGGGCATGTTCGTAATTATGCGATAGGAGATGTAATTGCCCGTTACAAAAAAATGAAGGGGTATAACGTCTTACACCCAATGGGATGGGATGCATTTGGACTTCCGGCAGAGAATGCAGCGATTAACAAGGGTATTCATCCGTTTGCCTGGACTTATGACAATATTGCTTATATGAAGGAACAGCTCAAAAAGATGGGGCTGTCTTATGACTGGGACCGGGAGGTCACTACATGTGACCCTTCATATTATAAATGGAACCAGTGGTTTTTTCTGAAGATGAATGAGAAGGGGCTTGCATATAAAAGGAAATCGTTTGTCAACTGGTGTAATTCATGTGATACGGTACTTGCAAATGAACAGGTTATTGATGGGCAGTGTTGGAGGTGCAGTTCAACAGTCGAGCAAAAGGAACTTGAGCAGTGGTTTTTTAAGATAACTGCTTATGCAGAAGAACTTTTGGCAGGATGTGAAAAACTGACAGGCTGGCCTGAGAGAGTGCTTACAATGCAAAGGAACTGGATTGGTAAGAGTACAGGTGTGGAAGTGGATTTCCCTATTGCTGACAGCGAAAGGAATATCAGGATATTTACCACCAGACCTGATACCATATTCGGGGCCACCTTTATGAGTCTCGCACCCGAATATCCGCTTGTAGAATTACTGGTTAAAGGAACTGAGCAGGAACGCGCGGTCATGGAGTTTGTGCAAAGGGTCAGGCGGCAGGATAAGGTGATAAGGACTTCTGCTGATATTGAAAAAGAAGGGGTATTTACAGGACACTATGCAATTAATCCCCTTACTAATGAACAGATTCCTGTTTGGATAGCCAATTTTGTGCTAATGGATTATGGAACAGGCGCTGTTATGGCAGTGCCGACCCATGACCAGAGGGATTTTGAATGTGCTAAAAAATATAATCTTTCTATGAAAGTAGTGATTCAGCCCCCCTCGCAAGCCCCCCCTCCCCTTAATCCCATCCCGCAAGGGGAGGGGAGATTAGATGAGCGATTGAGATGTGAGATGTCTGAGCTTATTCTCTCTCCCTTGACGGTAGTGGGGCAGGGTGGGGATGGGGTATTTTCTACTGAACTCCATGAGGCATACACCGGCGAAGGTATTCTTGTTAACTCAGGACAGTTCAGCGGCATGAATTCAACTGAGGCAATAGACAAGATTGCAGAGTACATAGAACTCCATGGAATGGGAAAACGGACAGTAAATTATAAGATTCGTGACTGGGGGGTATCAAGGCAGAGATATTGGGGTACTCCGATTCCTATCATATATTGTGAGAGGTGTGGAACTGTTCCTGTTCCGGAAAAAGACCTTCCTGTCATACTTCCACGGGATGTTGCTTTTACGGGTAAGGGTGGGTCGCCATTACACCATGTCCAGTCCTTTGTGGAGGCTGAGTGTCCTTCCTGCGGCGTAATGGCAAAAAGGGAGACAGATACTATGGACACCTTTGTAGACTCGTCATGGTATTTTATGCGTTATACCTCACCTGCTTCAGAAAATGTCCCGTTTGAGAAAAAATCTGCCTCTTATTGGATGGGTGTAGACCAGTATATAGGCGGGATAGAACATGCAGTGCTTCACCTCCTTTATTCAAGGTTCTTTACCAAAGTGCTCAGGGACCTCGGGCTTACAGATGTTGATGAACCGTTCCAAAACCTGTTGACGCAGGGGATGGTAATAAAAGACGGGGCTAAGATGTCCAAATCAAAAGGGAATGTAGTTGACCCTGACCATCTCATAAATAATTATGGGGCTGATACAGCAAGGCTCTTTGCACTCTTTGCAGCACCGCCGGAGAAAGATCTGGATTGGAGTGACCGCGGGGTTGAGGGTGCCTTCAGGTTCTTATCAAGGGTATACAGAAAGGTGGATGAGTTAACTCCATACTTAAACCCGGGACAGAATCATGAGGCAAAGGATATTGAATCTTATAAGATCAAGCTACTGAACATGGTTGAGAAGGGTAATGACATACCGCAGGATTTAAAAACCCTGAGGAAGTTTACACATCAAACAATAAAGAAGGTAACTGATGATATAGAGGTCTTTCATTTTAATACTGCCATCAGCTTTATAATGGAGCTTATCAACAACATATACCTTATTCCGGTTGAAGAAGGCTGCTTTAATGACAAGGCTTTTTTATATGTAATGAAAGAGGCGATGGATAGTGTCATACTGATGTTGTATCCTTTTGCACCCCATATCTCTGAGGAGATGTGGCAGATGCTTGGGTATGTAGAATCTGTTGCCAAAAGTCCCTGGCCCATATATTGTACTGAGATTGCACAGGAAGAAGAGAGGCTGATAGTAATACAGATAAACGGCAAGGTAAGGAGTAAGGTGACTGTTCCTGCAGGTACTAATGAGGAAGCTATAAAAAACATGGCGCTGCAGGATGGCAGGATTAAAGAACTTTTAGGTGATATTGTTCCCAAAAAGGTATTTGTGGTTAAAGATAAGCTCGTAAATATTGTAATGTAATGAAGTCTGTCTACCCAATTATTATTATCATTTCCCTTGTACTTTCTTCCTGTGGATACCGGTTTGCTGAAAAAAGTGCTCATATACCTCCTTCAGTAACATCAATCTCTATACCGGTGTTTGAAAACAAGACTATGGAGCCTGTAATTGAGGAGGAGATTACACCTGCTGTTATTAGAGAGTTTATTAAGGACCGGCGGCTTCAGGTTGTAGATAAATCTCAGTCTGATTTAGTTCTAAATGGCATCGTAACATCATATAAAGAATCTCCGCTTTCTTTTGACAGTAATCAGAATGTACTTGAGAACAGGATAACAATCTCAGTACATTTAAGATTGCTTCAGCCATCTTCCGGCAATATCCTTATGGAAAAGGATGTTACTAAAACAGCAGAGTACAGGGTTAATAGTGACGTCATGATAACGCGTGCCGGAAGGTTTTCTGCTATAAAGGAACTTGCACGGATACTTGGTGAAGAGATTACAGACAGGGTGCTTGGGGGATGGTAGGGAAAAGATGATATTAAATTTTACAGAATTCTCAGACTGCTTCGGGGCGAGTAAAGCCTATCCTGTATATATGTTTTCAGGTGAAGAGAGGTTCTTTATTGATGAAGGGGTGAAGGTTGTAAAAGATAAATTTCTTGATGCAGGCCTGAGGGATTTCAATTATGATGCCTATTCTGCCGCAGAGGTTGATGCATCAAAGGTCATTAATACAGCAGAGACGCTTCCTGTTATGGCAGAGAAGAGGGTTATTGTAGTAAAAGAGGCCGATGAATGGGGGGCAAAGGATAAGGAGATAATAGTCGGGTATTTGAAAAATCCATCAACCTCCACATGCATGATACTCACTGCATCAAAATTAGATAAAAGGGAGAAGTTTTACAATTCATTTGATAAAAGTGGGGTTGTAATATTATGTCAGCCGCTCTACAAAGATGGTCTTAAGAAATGGATATTTCAACAAATCAAAAAGGCCGGCAAGAGTATTGATAAGGAAGCTGTGGATATACTGATTGAGGTTGCAGGAAATGAGATGCTGTCTTTGAATAATGACCTTGAAAAGCTTATCCTTTATTGTAATGAGCGTAAGAATATATCTGTTAAAGACGTGACAGCGGTTTCAGGCAGTATGAGGAGTTTTACAGTGTTTGAGGTTGTGAACGCCATAATTGACAGGAGGCTAAAAGATGCTGTGTTTTCCCTGCACCGTGCAATTGATGATGGTGAACCGCCTGTAAGGATATTTTATTTTATACTCCGTGAGTTCAGGATGATGTTAAAGGCGAAGACTCTTATCAGCACCGGTAAATCGCTTGAAGAGGCTGCTAAGTCAGCGGGCGTACCCCCATTTAAAGTTAAGGAGTTTTCTCAAAAGGTTAATAAAATTTCAAGAGATGACCTGTTTAAACTATTTGATAAACTCATTGATATAGACAGCAGGCTCAAGGGAAGCGCTCTAAAGCCTGCAATGATACTGGAAGAGTTATTGTTGTTTATATATTGTATGAAAAATTAATCATCCTTAGACAAGCTCAGGATGACAATTATAGTATCACTAGCGGGAAACTCACAAATGGGGATAAAAATGAGTGGGACAAGAATGTCCCACCTATCCTTAGAAATATGAGAAATATGTCTGGGAAATATGTCTGGATAGGCGGGGTTTTCTTACCCCGCCGGAGGTACCTTATTGAGCAGCAGCCTTATTAATCCTGGCATTCAACCTTGATACGATCCTGCTTGCCCTGTTTTTATGGATAATCCCTTTATCTGCTATCTTATCAATATACGACGTAGCCTCTTTCAGATTCACACCGGCATCCTGAGTATTTTTACCCTCAATAGCGGTTTGAACTTTCTTTATCAATGTCTTCATAGTTGACATTGCGGCCTTGTTCCTTAACTTTCTCTTCTCTGATTGTCTTGCCCTCTTTATTGCCGATTTGTGTGTTGCCAATTTACTTCTCCTTTTTTATATCAATTATGGACATATCTTTTAACATGAAATATAGTAGTCTGTCAAATTTATCTTTTGAATGGATTCATGCCGTGCTTGAACTGCTTTATACTTTAGTCATTTCACAACATGCGGGGGCGGATCGGCTGTTTATCATGTTAGTGTCTGAATCGCAATAAAAAAAACTTTGATTAACCCCTTGACAAATAAAAAATCTTTCTTTAATGTGATACCTTACCAAGTCGGGGGGGGTATTAAAAATTATGCTGCTCACTTATTTCCCTGTCTTAATTATTATAGGATTTGTGGGTTTTATTGCATTTATGGTATTTGCAATAAACTCGCTAATAAGTTCAAAAAGGGCAAACTCTGAAAAGCATACTCCATGGGAGTGCGGCATGGAGCCTTTTGGTAATGCTGATACAGGGCATTTCAGGGTGCACTTTTTTATTGTTGCAATTCTTTTCCTTGTCTTTGACGTAGAAACTCTCTTCTTATTTCCATGGGCTGTTGTTTTGAGAAGCACCGGCCTCTTTGCCTTTGTAGAAATGTTTATATTCGTTGCCATACTTGTAATCGGGCTTGTTTATGCATGGAAGAAGGGGGCTCTTGAATGGACGTAAGAGACGGGAATGTAATCTTTACTACAATTGATAATATTGTGAACTGGGGCAGGCAGTCCTCACTCTGGCCTATGACATTCGGTCTTGCCTGTTGTGCAATAGAGATGATAGCCGCAGGATGTTCAAGGTATGACACAGACCGCTTTGGATTAGTCTTCAGGCCTTCGCCGCGTCAATCGGATGTTATGATAGTTGCAGGCACAATGACCAAGAAGATGGCGCCTGCAGTGAAAAGATTGTATGCACAGATGCCGGAACCAAGATGGGTAATTGCAATGGGCGGATGTGCATCTGCAGGGGGGCCGTTCAATACTTACAGTGTGGTACAGGGTACAGACCTTGTGGTTCCTGTGGATGTTTATATACCAGGATGTCCGCCGAGACCTGAGGCACTGATGTATGGTTTCCTGCAGTTACAGGAGAAGATAAAACGGGAGAACCCTTCAGTATTGATGAGGTTTAAGAGCTGAACTGCCATGAGCCGGGGGGCTCACAAAGGGCCATGAAAATCAGCGGGACAAGAATGTCCCGCCTATCCTCAATTTTTTTGCTGGATAGGCGGGGTTTTCCAACCCCGCCGGAGAGGATTTTCGAGTAAATATTATGGATGAGAAAGACTTGGAAAAAGAAATATCTTCGCAAAAATATTCAACCCTTGTTACAAAATTAAAGGGAAGGTTCGGCAGGTCTATACTTGAGACATCTGTCTTCAGGGGTGAAGTGACTCATGTAGTAGAGAAGGATGTTATTGCAGATGTGTGCAGCTTTGTGAAACGTGAAAATGATATGCAGTTTAACTTTTTATCGGATGTGCTCGGTGTTGACAGCCGTGCAACGCTCTCATGTTTTGAGGTAGTTTATCATTTGTACTCTATTCCTTTTAAGATGCGGATCAGATTAAAAGTAAGGGTTAAGGAGAATGAGACAGTGCCCACAGTTACATCAGTATGGAGGAGCGCTGATTTTGCAGAGCGGGAGACCTTTGATATGTTCGGCATTGTCTTTGACGGACACCCGAATATGAAGCGTATTTATCTGCCGCAGGATTGGGAAGGGTATCCGCTTAGAAAGGATTATCCGCTTGTAGGATATAAAGATGAATATAATCCGTTTGGAGTGGAGAAGAAGTAAGAAGCAAGAAATTAGAAGTAAGAATTTAGATGCAAGAAGCAAGAAGTAAGAAAATGCAGGAAACTTAAACATGGCTGAAATTATTCCAATAGAGAATGGCGATACGGATTTGATGACGAGGGAGGTTACCCTTAATATGGGGCCTCAGCATCCGTCTACACACGGGGTTATGCATCTCATACTGCATCTGCAGGGTGAGAAGGTTGTAAAGGCAGAGCCTGATATTGGTTTTCTGCATCGAGGCATGGAAAAGATAGCAGAAAATCTTTTGTATCCACAGTTTGTTCCATACACAGACAGGCTTGATTATCTCAGCAGTATGACAAACAACCTTGGTTATGTCATGGCAGTGGAGAAACTGATCGGGATTGAAATTCCTGAGAGGGGAAAGTATGTCAGGGTAATTGCATCAGAGTTGTCGCGTATCTCCAGTCATCTGCTCGCTGTCGGTGCATGGGGGCTTGATCTGGGGGCAATAACCCTGGTCCTTTATGCCTTCAGAGAACGAGAGATGATTATGGACCTGTTTGAGATGCTCTGCGGTGCGCGGCTGACATACAATTATATGAAGATTGGCGGCGTACGGGGCGACCTTCCTCCCGGGTTTAAGGAAAGGTGCAGGGAGTTTGTGCGTCTCTTTCCAAAACGTGTAGATGAATACGAAGGACTTCTTACAGGAAACAGGATCTGGTTACAGAGGAATAAAGGTATCGGGATTGTGTCGGCAGAAGATGCTATTAATCTGGGACTTACCGGGCCTTCCCTAAGAGGTTCCGGAGTTTCATGGGATATAAGAAAAGATGAGCCGTATCTTGTATATGACAGATTTGATTTTAAGGTTCCTGTCGGTGAGAACGGGGACTGCTTTGACCGCTATATGTGCAGGGTTGAAGAGATGAGGCAGGCGGCAAGGATTGTTGAACAGGCGCTTGATCAGTTGCCTGAGGGGCCGGTAAATGCCGATGTCCCTGAGTTTGTTGCACCTTCAAGGAAGGATATTACAACAAACATGGAGGCACTCATACATCATTTTAAATTGATTGCACATGGGTTCAAGCCCCCTGTCGGTGAGGTTTATACATCTATTGAAGCACCCAAGGGTGAGATTGGTTATTATATAAAGAGCGATGGGACTGAGAAACCCTTCAGGGTAAAAATCAGGGCACCGTCTTTTGTTAATCTTCAGAGTGTTGACCCGTTGTCACGAGGCTTGTACTTTGCAGATGTGGTTGCAGTTATATCGAGTTTGGACCCTGTTTTTGGGGAAGTGGATAAGTAAAGAATAGGTAATGGGTTATAGGCTGAAGACTGAAGACTGAAGGTAAAGGCAAGAGGTTAGAAGTAAGAAGTTAGATGGAAACAGAGGAAAAAAGTAAGAAGGATAAAATATGCTTTCAGAAAATTCGGTTAAAGAGATAAGTGAACTGACTTCAAAGTATGCGACGAAACGGTCTGCTATAATGCCTGCCCTTTCTGTTGTTCAGAGGGAGCATGGTTATGTTACAGAAGAAGGGATGAGGGATGTTGCGAGGATACTCGGAGTAAGGCCCGTCCTTGTGTTTGAGGTTGCCACCTTTTATACGATGTACAATAAAAAACCTGTCGGTAAATACCATATTCAGGTTTGTACGAACATAGCCTGTTCATTACTTGGTGCTGAACATCTGATGGATTTCCTTTCAAGGAGACTTGGGATAAAAACTAAGGAGACTACTTCTGACAAGAAGTTTACTCTCTCAGCAGTTGAATGTCTTGGTTCATGCGGGACTGCCCCGATGATGCAGATTAATGATAATTATTACGAGAACCTTACAGAGAGTAAGGTAGAGGAGATATTAAACGGCTTACGCTGATATCTGATTTATTTTATGTTTGAACCTGTACTACTGAAAAATATTAATACACCTGAATCATATAAGATAGACACTTATATTAAAAACGGTGGCTATGAGGCGCTTAAAAAGGCCCTTGAAATGAATCCTGATTCTATAATTCAGACAGTAAAGGATTCCGGTTTAAGGGGCAGGGGCGGCGCAGGGTTTCCTACCGGTCTAAAGTGGAGTTTTATTACCAAAGACCCCACTATTGCCAAGTATCTGTGCTGTAATGCTGATGAGGGAGAACCTGGGACTTTTAAAGACCGGGCTATTATAGAGTATGACCCACATGAGCTTATAGAAGGTATGGCAATAGCATGTTATGCCATCGGCGCTGCAAATTCCTACATATATATTCGTGGTGAGTTTGCACTCGGTGCACAGAGGCTTGAAGATGCCATTTCAGAGGCAAATGCAAAGGGGTACCTCGGTAAAAATATACTCGGCAGTAAATTCAGCCTTAATATGTATGTTCACAGGGGGGCAGGCGCATATATATGCGGAGAGGAAACCGCACTCCTTGAATCCATAGAAGGACGCCGTGCCTTGCCAAGAATTAAGCCCCCTTTTCCTGCCCAGGTTGGGTTATTTGGAAAGCCTACTGTAATCAATAACGTAGAGACCTTAGCATGTGTCCCTCACATAATAAATAACGGGGCCGCATGGTTTGCTGCAATCGGACCTGCAAAGAGTCCAGGACCTAAGATTTACGGTATCAGCGGGAATGTCAACAAACCCGGACTTTATGAACTGCCGATGGGTACGCCTCTCAGAGAGATTATTTATGACCACGCCGGCGGTATGAGAGCGGGAAAGACATTAAAGGCTGTTATACCCGGAGGTGTGTCAGCGCCTATGCTTATTGAGCCTGACCTTGATATACCAATGGACTTTGAATCACTGGCAGCAAAGGGTTCAATGCTTGGAAGCGGTGCGATTGTTGTTATAGATGACTCTTACTGTATTGTAAAGGCAGCCCTCAGGACTCATGAGTTTTTTCATCATGAATCCTGCGGCAAATGTACACCATGCAGGGAAGGGCTTGACTGGTTAGTTAAGGTATTGAGAAGGGTAGAGGGCGGTGAGGGAGAGCAAGGGGATATTGACCTGATACTCAAGCTATGCGTTGATATTTTTGGACGGACATTCTGTCCCCTCGGAGATGGCGCTGTAATGGCCCTGAGGGGTGCTATAAATCACTTTAGAAACGAGTTTGAATACCATGTGACTCATAAGAGGTGCATGGTAGGCGGCAGGTAGCATAGGCAAACAGAAGTTAGAAGCAAGAAGTAAGAAGCAAGAAAGAAACTATGGCAACAATAAAAATAAACGGAAAAGAAATTACAGTGGATGATGGGACTCTTATCCTTGAGGCGGCGAAGGCTGCGGGGTATGAGATACCTACGATGTGTTACCATGCAAGGCTCAGTAAGCTGGCATCATGCAGGGTTTGCCTTGTGGAGATAGTAGGGCAGAAGAAGCTCCAGCCATCCTGTGTGACTCCGGTAATGCATAATATGGAGGTACTAACCGAGTCGCCTGTTGTTAAATCTGCAAGGTCGGCGATGATTGAACTGCTTCTTGCGAATCACCCTCTTGATTGCCCTGTATGTGATAAAGGTGCAGAGTGTGAACTTCAGGATGTTACATACAAGTTCGGGCCGAGGCACAGCCCATTCAGTGAAAATAAGAGGAGATTCCACGAAGAGGATTATATATTAAGCCCTGTTATTGTACAGAATTCAAACAGGTGTATTCAGTGCAAGAGATGCGTAAGAATTTGTGCTGAGGTTGTAGGCGCCGGTGTTCTCGGCTCTATAGACCGCGGGGCTAAGACTGCTGAGACAAGTTTTGTCCGTGAATATTTGGACTGCGACCACTGCGGAAATTGTATTGAGGTGTGCCCTGTCGGCTCACTGATGAGCAGGTCTTTCAGATACAAGTCGAGACCATGGGATTTAAAAGGGGTGGATACTGTTTGTACTTACTGCGGTACAGGTTGTCAGATGACAGTGCAGTCAAGGAACGGCGAGGTGTTGAGGGTTATTTCAAAGCCTGACCAGGGAATAAATAATGAAACATTGTGTGCCCGCGGGCGGTATGGTTTCTCCTTCATCAGCAGCCATGAAAGGCTTGTAACCCCTATGGTAAAAAGGGGTAACGTACTTGAGCCTGTCACATGGAATGAGGCTATAAAGGCGGTGAGGGACGGCCTGACAGAGGCATCAAATAACAATGGGATTCTTGGAGGTATAGCATCAGCACGGCTTTCCAATGAAGAACTGTATCTCTTCCAGAAATTTATGAGATATGTGTTAAAGACAAACAATGTTGATTCAGGCAGTAGGTGGAATTCCGGCACTGTAAAGGCTTACGCAGAAATTATGGGTCTGGATAACGGAGGATTCTCCATATACGATGCACTTAATACGGATTCCTTATTTGTTATAGGTTCTCATATTTCTGATGAGGTACCTGTTACTGATTATATTATCAGACGCATATCAAGCAACCGGAGGATGAATATTATCATTGCATCTCCACGGGGGATGAAGCTTGACAGCTCTGCTTCTCTTTCCATAAGACTGCGCCCGGGCACTGAAGAGACCCTACTTGCAGGGATTTCCCGGATTATTTATGACAGGAATGTTGATAAGGTCAAAGAAGTTTATGGTGCAGAGGATGTAAAAGGTATTACAAAAGAAGCAGTATCCAATATAACCGGGGTTGACTGGGCAAGTATTGAATCTGCATCAAGTACGCTTTTGACATCCAATTCTATTACTATTGCTGTAGGAAATGATGTATGGAGAACACCTTCACAGCTTCAATACTTAAATGTATTAATAAATGTATTGAAGGTTGTTGGAAAGAGTGTTAAACTCTTCCCACTTTTCGATAGGGCAAATCAGAGGGGCGCACTGGATATGGGGGTGCATCCCGACATTCTGCCCGGTTATAAATTCTTTGAGAGCAACGGCATGGGTTCTGAAGATATGATTGATGCTGCTTATAAAGAAGAGATAACAGCCATGTATATTGCAGGGGAAGATGTGCTCTCTAATTTTCCTGATGGAAAAATGGTAAGAGAGTCTCTTCGCAAACTTAAATTCCTTGTAGTGCAGGATATATTCATGACAGAGACGGCAAGAATGGCTAATGTTGTCCTCCCTGGTGCAAGTTTTGCTGAGAAGGAAGGCACATTTACAAATCAGGAGGGAAGGGTACAGAGATTAAATAGACTGATTGAACCGCAGGGTGATGCAAGGGAAGACTGGCAAATTATTTCATCCCTCGCTGAAGCTATGGACTCATCTTTTTACTATAAATCATTAAATGATGTATTCGATGAAATAAAATCTGTTGTACCGATGTATGGGGAAATTTCTTTCGGCAGTCTGAATGGAAATGGGGAATTAACAAAAACAGCAGTAAGCAGTAAACAGTTAGCAGTTAGCAGTAAAAGGACTCCTTCTGCTGACAGCTTACTGCTTACTGCTCACTCAACTGATCCGGAGTATCCGTTCACACTCATTACCGGTAACAATCTGTATCATTCAGGAAGGCTGTCGCAGAGGTCTGAGGTATTAAGGGATATTCTGTCTGAGGCAATAGTAGAAATGAACAGGGAGGATGCGCTGGAGCTTGGCCTCAGCAAAGGGGATAAGGTGAAGGTCAGGAGCAGTCGTTATGAGGCAGCATTAACTGTACGCACTAATGAGAACTCCATAAGGGGAGTGGTATTCATACCGGAGAACTTTAATGATGTGCGCGTGAATATGTTTTTCACAAAGGGAGAGGGTTTCCCAAGGGTTAAGGTAGTTAAGGCTAGTTAGGAAGTCGGGAAGATAATGAAGTCCTGTACCACAGGAGGGTAAAATGATTGACCCAAAGTTGCTTCGTGACATAAGTTTTTTATCAGAGCTGAATGACCAGGATAAAGAGACTTTAGCCAATGTATTAAGAGAACAGGATTTTCCACTCGGCACCACCATATTCAAAGAAGGGGAAGACGGGGCTTCCCTTTATATAATAAAGAGGGGAGAGGTAAAGGCGTGCAAATCCACCCCACAGGGTGACCTGCTTACCCTGACCCTTCATAAAGATGGCGAAATATTCGGTACCATGTCTTTCCTTGACGGCAGGCCCCGTTCAGCAACAATCGTAGCAATCGCAGACACAAAGGCTTATGTACTTGATAAGGGTGATTTTGAATCACTCATAGATAATCATCCTCGGCTTATTTATAAGTTACTAAAAAATATCGTATTCAGCATCCATTCAATTGTTAGGGGAATGAATGCAAGATACTCTGAAATGATTGACTATATGTGGGGGAGAAGAAGGTAAGTATAAGCAGTGAGCAGAAGTTAGAAGATAGAAGTAAGAAGAAAAACAGTGAACAGTGAATAGTGAATAGTAAAGACATAAATCAAGAAGAAGATATTCCCTCCCCTTCAAGGGGAGGGTTAGGGTGGGGATGGGGTTGATATTAAGATGAACTCGGGGAACTTATGTTAGAAGTGCTGATAATAATCATAAAGGTTGTAGTTATTACGCTGGTGGTTTTTACCCTTCCGCTTCCATTGACATATATGGAGCGTAAGGTAGCAGGCCATATTCAGGTACGACTTGGACCTATGAGGGTCGGCCCTCACGGGTTACTTCAGCCCTTTGCTGATATGGTAAAACTCTTCTTTAAGGAAGATGTTGTTCCGGCAAAGGCGGATGTGTGGCTGTTTAAAATCGCCCCTGTGGTGGGCATGATCCCTGTGTTTGCAGTGTTTGCAACTGTCCCGTTCGGCGACAAGTTTACTATCCCGTTTATCAATAAAGAGATTACCATGTATATCGCTGACATGAATGTCGGGATATTGTATGTCCTTGCAATTGCAGGTCTCAGTGTATACGGCATAATCCTCGGCGGATGGGCATCGAACAGCAAATATGCAATGTTGGGCGGCCTCCGTTCCTCAGCACAGATGATCAGTTATGAGCTTGCTTTGAGTTTTTCCTGTATAGGTGTGGTAATGGTGGTAAACTCCCTCAGTCTGGTAGATATTGTAAAATCACAGGCAGGGTGGCACTGGAACGTATTCTATCAGCCATTGGGATTTATAATATTTTTCATCGGCGGACTTGCTGAGATAAACCGCATACCATTTGACCTTCCGGAAGACGAGGGCACCCTTGGTGCGGGTTATCATGCAGAATATAGTTCAATGAGATTTGCATTCTTTATGCTGACAGAATATGTAGCAATGGTCTCCATGTCTGTTCTTATGGTGGTGCTGTATTTTGGAGGCTGGGATGGACCTTCATTTATTCCTATTCCGGGAATAATATGGTTTGTACTCAAGGTACTATTTTTAATTTATGTATTTATGTGGACAAGGTTCACTTATCCGAGGTATCGCTATGACCAGCTTATGAATATTGGATGGAAGATACTGTTACCTCTGTCTCTGGTGAATATATTAATAACAGGATTGGCCGTAGTGAAGTGGTGATATGAGCGATAATACCGGCATATTAAAACGCTTTCTTAAAAAGGTCTTTTTGATTGACCTTATACAGGGATTGACTATAACTTTCCCATATACATTTTCAAAGACCATAACACTCAGATACCCTGATGAGGAAAAGTGGATACCCTATCAGAGATTCAGGGGATTGCATACCTTGAATAAGAACAAAGAGGGTAAGGAGTTATGTGTCGGGTGTGAGTTATGTCAGAAGGCATGTCCTACCCAGTGTATCACAGTAATTCCGGGAGAGGATAAGACAGGAAAAGGTATATCAGACAGGATCGGATACAGATGGGAGATTAATCTTCTCCGCTGTATGTATTGCGGGTTATGTGAGGATGCCTGTCCTACTGAGGCACTCAAGCTTGGAAGGGAATATGAGCTTGCAAGCTATTCCATGCTGAGACAGATACGCACAAAAGAGGAATTGCTGAATCCTCAGCCGATCCCTGTTGAAATTGAAGGCGGTGTAATTGTAAAGGCAAGGCTTGAGGCAGATGATAAAGGGATAAAGGTTGTTCCGGATTTAAGTACGCAGAAAAGATGGTGGTAGGTTTAAAGACAGTGAATAGTGATTAGTGGTTAGTGATTAGGAAGAAAGAATAGAGGGGCTATGTTTATTCCCTCCCCTTCAAGGGGAGGGTTAGGGTGGGGATGGGGTTATTTTCAGGTGAATGGTGAATAAATGATTGAGCAGATTTTTTTCTTTATATTTGCAATATTAGCGGTGGTGTCGGCAATGGCAGTTGTGTCATTTAAAAACCCTGTGCACAGCGTTATTTCTTTACTTGTCTGTTTTATTCAGATGGCAGCCCTTTTTGTACTGCTTCGCTCTCCGTTTCTTGCTGCGGTTCAGATATTTGTGTATGTAGGTGCGGTATTGGTGTTGTTCCTGTTTGTGATAATGATGCTCGATATCCGGAAGGCCAGTATGGATAGATTTGTGCCGGGCGGTCATTTCTGGCCGGTTGCAATACTCGTTGTGCTGATAATTGAGATGGTTCTTATTGTCTCAAAGAGCAAAATATCTTCAATAGTCGTGTCGTCTCCTATCAGGCTTGACGGCAGCGTGAAGGAGGTCGGTGAGGCCCTTTTCAGCAAATACATACTGCCGTTTGAGGTAGTCTCATTTATTCTGCTTGTAGCCCTGTTAGGGGCTATAGTGTTGGGTAGAAAGGAATTGAGATAATGGTTCCATTGTCATGGTACATAATACTAAGCTCAATACTCTTTGTTATAGGGTTGGGCGGGGTACTATTACGGAGAAATATCCTGATAGTCCTTATGTCAGTGGAGCTGATATTGAATTCAGTAAATATTAATATGGTGGCGTTTTCCTATTTTCACCAGAATCTTCGCGGACAGATTTTTTCGATTTTTGTTATAGCTATTGCTGCTGCTGAGGTGGCTGTGGCACTCGGCATCCTGATTGCGCTTGTGCGTAATAAGGCCGCCATTAATGTAGATGATATTCAGATAATGAAAGGGTAGATGGTTGGAGACTGTTCAGTCTATAACGCCGATACTTGCACTTAGTGTTCCATTCGTAACCATTGGACTTATATTTGCATTTAATAAGATACCGAACCTCAGGGATGTTACTGCATTCGTTGCAGCCATCATAACCTTCTCAATAGTCATTTCAATGGCGCCGGCAATTTTGTCCGGGGAAAATTTAGAGTTCACACTATTTCACACACTTCCGGGGGTTGACTTTAAATTCCATGTTGATGCACTGAGCATGGTCTTTGCTACGATATCGTCGTTCCTATGGATACTGGCCTCAGTATATTCTGTAGGATATATGCGGAGTGCTAAAGAACATGCACACACCAGGTTTTTCGGTTCATTTGCCACAAGTATTTTTGCGGCTGTGGGCGGCGCCTTCTCAGGGAATCTTTTTACACTGGTTGTATTCTATGAGATATTAAGCCTTGCAACATACCCTCTTGTCTATCACAAAGAAAATAAAGATTCATGGGATGGGAGTAAAAAATATGTTGTTTATTTAGTAGGTACGTCAAAGACCTTCCTGCTTGCCGCAATAGCACTGACCTATTATGTGTTGGGAAACCTGGATTTTACACAGCACGGTATGCTGGAGAATGTGCATGCATCACCTGTGCTTCTGACAATAATATTTATATGTTTCATGATTGGTTTCTCTAAGGCAGCCATTATGCCGTTCCATGCATGGCTTCCTGCGGCAATGGTTGCACCTACACCGGTCAGCGCACTGCTCCATGCAGTGGCAGTGGTGAAGATGGGTGTCTTCTGTGTGCTCAGGGTTGTCTTCAATGTATTTGGAACCGGCCTTCTCACCAAACTGCATCTTGGGATTCCGACTGCTTATGTGGTTTCATTTACGATAGTTATGGCCTCGGTTTATGCACTTACTCAGGACAACCTGAAGAGAAGGCTTGCATATTCAACCGTCAGTCAGCTCTCTTATGTTATCCTTGGGGCTGTTCTTCTTACACCGAGCAGTATGGTGGGTGGTATTGTACATATCGCAAACCATGCCTTTTCCAAGATTACACTCTTCTTCTGTGCAGGTTCGATTTACTGTGCTGCACATAAAACTGAGATCAGTCAACTGTCAGGTATCGGGCGGAAACTCCCGTGGACAATGACGGCCTTCTTTATCGCATCCCTGAGCATGATCGGTATCCCGCCTGTTGCAGGCTTTATAACCAAATGGTACCTTGTGATGGGTGCGGTTGAGGCAAAAGAGATTCCTATCCTGATAGTCCTCCTCGTCAGTTCAGTGTTAAATGCAGCGTATTTTTTACCAATAACATTCAAGGCATTTTTTGAAAAACCTAAAGAGCATCATTCAGCAAATGAACATCATGGCGACAGTCATGGACATCATGAAGAGATTAAAGAGATACCGATGGTTGCCATACCTTTGGTAATTACAGCGATCATCTCAGTTGCAATAGGATTATACCCGGAGTACTTCCTTAGTCTTGCGAGAGAGGTTATAAAATAATGAGTGAGCAGTGAGCAGAAGCAAGAGGTAAGAAGCAAGAAGGAAGTTGAAAGATGAAAGTTTAAAGTTGAGATTCCCCCTCCCTTGATGAGGTGTGAATAACGAAAGTCCCCTCCCCCTTGAGGGGGGAGGGTCAGGGTGGGGGTGAGCTATGGAGATTTTTGGATGAACCCACATGAACCAGGGTTCACAAAGGGCCATGAAAATCAGCGGGACAAGAAAGTCCCGCCTATCCTCGTAGAAAGGGATAGGCGGGGTTTTCCAACCCCGCCGGAGGTGATTTTCGGATGAAGATAATAAATTATATAGGTGACCCTGCAAACTGGAATAAAATAAAGATTGTGTTTTATATCAGCCTCGCAGTAGTTTTTGCAGCGGATTTTCTGGTAGAGCGGCACCATGCTGAGACATGGTGGGATAAGACGCCCGGATGGAGCGCCTTTTACGGTTTTGTATCCTGTGTCTTTCTGATATTTATTGTGAAATTTATCGGGGCTATATGGCTGTACAAAAAAGAGGACTACTATAATGACTGACGGATTCCTAAAAAGTCCAACTGCGGCGTTGAGCTGCATCCTTCGTCATTGCGGCGTAGCTGCAAGTACGCCTCATTTCTCAGGATTTGCTCGCCTTGCATTTGGAGCTTTTTATGAACCCGTTCGGGTAGTTAGGGGATATAATGACTGAGTGGTGGTTACACCCATCCATACTGTTTATAGCCGGTGCATTCCTTATACCTTTCCTGAAGGGGAAGGTTCAGAAGGCGTATCTCTTATTGATACCTGTAGTGGCCTTTGCAATGGTTGTTTCAATAACTCCAGGGACTTACGGCGTATATAAATTCCTCGGTTATGACCTGATATTCGGCAAGATAGACAAGCTCAGTCTGATCTTTGCATACATATTTACCATTATGTCGTTCATCGGAATGATCTACGCGATTCATGTAGAAGATGACGGTCAGCATGTAGCCGCATGGTTATATATAGGAAGCTCTCTCGGGGTAATTTTTGCAGGTGATTATTTCTCCCTCTTTGTCTTCTGGGAGATTATGGCCTTTGCCTCAGTCTATCTGGTCTTTGCCAGAAAAAGGAAGGAATCATACAATGCAGGTTACAGGTATATCCTCATCCATGTATTCAGCGGTGTATGCCTGCTTGCCGGTATACTATTACATTATTCCGACACCGGTTCATTCCTTTTTGGACCTATTCATCATGACGCCAGTCTCGGCTTCTATATGATCCTGATAGGATTTCTGATTAACGCAGGAATGCCGCCGCTCCACACATGGCTGCCGGATGCCTATCCTGAGGCCACTATTACAGGTTCAGTATTCATGTCGGCCTTTACTACTAAGGTAGCTGTATATGTATTGTTAAGGGCTTATTCAGGGACAGAGATATTAATTATATTTGGAACTATAATGGCTATATATGGTGTCAGTTTCGCTACACTGCAAAATGATTTCCGTAAACTGCTGTCTTATCATATTATAAGCCAGTTAGGTTATATGGTGGTTGGTATCGGGCTTGGAACGGACCTGGCTATGAATGGTGCTGCTGCACATGCGATCAATAATATCCTTTATAAGGGGATCCTCTTTATGGGGGCAGGAGCAGTTATCCAGATGACAGGGAAACATAAACTCTCGGACCTTGGAGGTCTGCATAAGACCATGCCTGTTACCCTGATACTGTATATGATTGGAGGCTTCTCCATATCTGCATTCCCTCTGTTTGCAGGATACATAAGCAAATCCATGATACTTGGAGCGGCCAATCATCACCACATGCCTATATTAGTATTGCTCCTGCTTATGGTCTCGGCAGGTACGTTTGTTTCAACTACACTTAAAATTCCCTATTTTATGTTTTTTGGTAAGGATAAAAAGATCGAGGCCAAAGAGCCTCCTGTTAATATGCTCATTGCCATGGGAATTGCGGCAATACTCTGCATTGCAATAGGTTCATTCCCGGGACTGTTTTACAGTGTCCTCCCTTTCCCGATTGAATTCGAGGCATATACAGGGGATCATATAACAAGCACACTCGGTATCCTGATGTTTACGGCCCTCGGCTTCTGGGTGATGTTGAAGAAGCTTACCCCGCATCATGTTATCAGTCTTGATACAGACTGGTTCTTGAGAAAAGGCACAATGGTGTTCATGTGGGTTGCAAGGAAACCAATAGGGGTATATGAACTTTTTATTACGGATGTATCAAACACAGGGATATTACCCGCTATTTTTAAACTCTCCCGTGTCGGACTCTGGATTGACAGGAATGTAGTGGACTGGATTGTAAACAGCGTAGCTGCATTTATATTAAATCTTAGTGCATTTGTCAGAAGGGTGCAGACCGGGCTTGTTCAGCATTATGCAGTCGGGATGGCAGTGGGTATTGTAATAATTATACTAATCTATTCTCTTATCGGAGGTTGACGTAGTGATTGATGCGGTTCATAACTGTACGGGTTATCCAATCTTATCGCTTGTAACATTTGTACCGCTTATCGGTGCCGCTATTCTTTTGTTTGTTAAGAACGCAACAGCAGCCCGGTGGATAGCACTAATCTTTACAGTAGTTGATTTCCTGATTGCAATCCCGCTTGTCCTCAACTTTGACAGGACAACTTACCAGATGCAGTTTGTGGAACATTATCTATGGATTCCATCATGGAATATTACATATCATCTGGGCATAGACGGCATAAGTGTACTGTTTGTTTTTCTTGCGGCCCTGCTTGGATGGATATGTGTGCTTGCATCATGGAAGGCTATTGATAAAAAGGTCAAGGAGTTTATGATAGCCATCCTTGTTATGCAGACTGCCATGATAGGGGTCTTCTGTGCCCTGGACTTTTTCCTATTCTACCTTTTCTGGGAGGCAATGCTTATCCCAATGTACCTTATTATTGGGGTATGGGGCGGCAAGGACAGGATATATGCGGCAATCAAGTTTTTTCTTTATACGCTTGCCGGTAGTATCTTCATGCTGATCGGTATTATTGTCCTCTATTTTACAGGCGGACAGACTTTCGATATTATGGCGCTTATGAGTCAGAAATATGCAATGAATATTCAGATATGGGTATTCCTTGCATTCTTCATTGCATTTGCAATCAAGGTACCGATGTTCCCGTTCCATACGTGGCTGCCTGATGCCCACGTTCAGGCCCCGACAGCCGGAAGTATTATCCTTGCGGGTGTCTTATTGAAGATGGGGACTTATGGTATGTTAAGATTTCCGATGCCCATGTTCCCTGATGCGTCTAAATATTTTGCAACACCAATATTGATACTCTCTGTTGTCGGTATAGTTTATGGCGGGTTCCTTGCACTTGCACAAACGGACATCAAAAAACTAGTTGCCTACTCAAGTGTAAGCCACATGGGTTTTGTAACACTCGGACTGTTTGTATATAACACAATGGGTATTGAAGGCGGCATCATGCAGATGTTTAATCACGGAATATCCACAAGCGCACTGTTCCTGTGTATCGGTGTTATATATGAGAGGACACATACAAGGGAATTGTCCGACTATGGCGGCCTTTCCAAGGCAGTGCCGATTTACACCTTTTTCTTTACCATATTTATGCTTTCATCACTTGCCATACCTGGGACAAATGGATTTATCGGGGAGATTATGGTGCTGGCAGGCACATTCAGATATAACAGTATTATTGCGGCAATCTCAATAATAGGCGCTGTTATGGGCGCTGTATACCTTCTTAGTATGTATAGAAAATTTGCAATCGGTGAGATTACAAATCACCACATTAAAGAGGCCCATGATATCGGAGGCAGAGAAATAATTGCCATGGTCGGCCTGGCAATTTTCGTATTCTGGATAGGATTGAACTCAAAACCATTTTTAGATATTATGCACGTGTCAGTAGGCCACCTGCTTGATCAGATGAATGCTGTGAGCAGTAATATCGCAGCGATTAAGTAGCAGAAAACAGAGGCAAGAAGTAAGAAGTTAGAAGTAAGAAATAAGGAGAAACACCTAAAACCATCCCCCTACTTTGTTGGGATGGTGTTAGGCAATAAATAAAGAATCCCCCTCCCTTGACGGGAGGGGGTTAGGGGGAGGGTGAGCATTGGTAGTAACTGGGATAACGAATGAAGTTTGAAATGATAAACATAATATTCAGTATGCCGGAGATAATAGTCCTTGCCGGCGCATCACTGCTAATCCTTCTTGACCTCTTGCTGGACAAGAACCAGAAGAGTGTTATCGGATATTTATCTTTGCTTGTTGTCATAGTTGCAGGAATAAGCACATGGTTAATCGCAGGCAATTCAGTCTCCATCTTCGACAGGATGTTTGTTGTAGATTCTTATGCCACATTCTTCAAGATGGTCTTTTATCTTTCGACCTTCCTCGCAATCCTCATGTCAATAAATTACATAAAGATTGAACAGGTAGAGCATGGTGAATACTATATCCTGATGTTGTTTGCATTAAGCGGGATGATGATAATGGCGTCCTCCACTGACCTGTTGAGTATTTACGTCGGACTTGAGCTTATGGCGTTGTCAATATATATTCTTACAGGTTTTCTTCAGCACAGGAGACGTTCCAATGAGGCTGCAATGAAGTATGTTATTCTTGGGGCCTTTTCTTCCGGCATACTCCTGTATGGTATCTCTCTCTTATATGGTATTACCGGGACGACCCAGTTGGCTGACATAGCCGCAGTATTAGCAAAGAACGGGACTTCAGACACAGGTCTTGTACTTGCATTAATCTTCCTGATTGGAGGATTCGGATTTAAAGTAGCCGCTGTCCCATTCCACATGTGGGCGCCTGATGTGTATGAGGGTGCACCGACATCCATTACTGCATTCATGTCAGTCGGTCCAAAGGCAGCATCCTTTGCAGTTATCCTCCGTGTATTCTTAGAGGCGTTGGGGCCGGTATCTGCAAACTGGGTATACATTGTTTCCGGGCTTGCGATCTTAACTATGGCAACCGGCAGTCTCCTTGCACTTTCACAAACCAACATCAAGAGGATGTTGGCATATTCAAGTATTGCCCATGCCGGTTATGCAATGCTCGGTCTTGTTGCAGGCGGGCCGGATGGGATTGCAAGTGTTATGCTGTACATGCTTATTTACACGTTTATGAATATGGGTATATTCGGCGTTATTATCATGCTTAGGAAAGGTGATTTTAAGGGAGAGGCTATTGAAGATTATTCCGGTCTCTCAAAGTCCAATAAACTTGCAGCATTCCTCATGCTGATCTTCCTTTTCTCTCTTGCCGGCATCCCGCCTACCGCCGGTTTTGTAGGAAAATTCTACATCTTCATGGCACTGATAAAGAGCGGCTTTGTCCCCCTTGCTGTAATCGCCGTCATGTTCAGTGCCGTATCTGCATACTTCTATATCCGCATCGTTATGCTGGTATACATGAAAGAGCCGGTCCGTGAATTTGACCTTGCCCGCTCACTCCCAAACAGCCTTGCCCTCGCCATCGCAGTTATCGGCACCATAGTCATCGGCATCCTCCCCGCATGGTTCCTCGAAATGGCAAAGACCGCTATTTTTCATAGCTGAAGCGGATAGATATATTATGCCGTGAAGATTAAATCTTGAAATATCTATGCATAAAAATTATGAGCCTGCAAAAGAGGTATATATTGAAAACAACACTTACAAAGGAACATGTAATCAAAATCCTTAGAAAGGATCTGCCGTTTCTGAAGGAAAGGTATGGCGTAGAAAAGATAGCTATTTTCGGGTCTTTTGCAAAAGGAAAACAAAGAGGAAAAAGTGACGTAGATATTCTTATATACCTTAAAAAGTCTATAGGGCTTGATTTCATAGAACTTGCAGACAGACTCGAGGAGAAATTAGGGAAAAGAGTAGATATTGCTACTTTTGAGTGCTATAGAAAAAGTTTTAATAAACCAAGATATAAGCATATTGCTGAGGACGTTGAAAAGAGCCTGATCTATGTCTAAGAAACGAAGGGATAAAGATTTCTTATGCGAAACCGACAAAACGGTCAAAATAGGAAAATCTCACACATACCCACCGCTGATGCCCCTTGAAAAACCCCCAAAAAACAAATAAAATCTTCTTGACGCTTTAGATTTTGGAGAGTAAGATGAGGCTCAATTTTTTGATTTCCCTGTATGCCGTGAAAACTGTTATCACCATCCAGGCCATTCATAACCCCGTTGTCCAGTACCTTGAGACCGATGTTGTAATTACCAGGGGTATTCCACCTACTGCAACACAGATTCCTTTGATAATACAAGCGGTAGTATTGATGGAAAACACTATAGTAGCTATACTGACTCTTTCGGTAATACTACTGGAAAGTTCGGTAGGGAACGATTTCGAACATATACCGATTCCTTCAGAAATACAACAGGAGCTATAGGTGGCATTAGATAGCGAAGTTATACGGATTCATTTGGCAATACTGCTGGAAGGATTGATAGCAATAGTTTTCGTTGTTACACCGATTCGTTTGGCAATACCGTATGTCGATAGACATCTCAGCCCAATAATAGCTTTGCGATATGAACATTGGAAAACTGTTGAGGTTGACGAAAGATAAGTTTCTTTCCACTAAAAAGGGAGAGGTTTAAACTTTGGAAAAAAGAGAAACAAAACTCTCAAAAGGGAATAAATTACTTATTGTTATTTACAAGATGTCATCTGGAGAGCAAAATACTTTGAAATATGAAGACATATTCGTAAAAGCATTCAAAAAATATCCAGGTGATTTTCATTTAAGGGGATATCCTCAATATCCAGATACAGGAGATTCTACTCAGAGACCTTTATACAGTCTTCGTAAGAATGGTTTCATACAGATTCACAATAAATTCGTCACGTTAACTGAAAAGGGTTTGACGTTAGCCCAGCAACTTATAAATACACAAACTTATATTCCTGATAATTCATCTCAGAAATTAAGTCGAGATATGATGAACGAGATTGATAGAATAAAAAATACTGATGCATTTCAGTTGTTCGTTGCAGATAAAAAAGACCAAGTAGTTGACACTGATTTTTTTTCTTATCTTGGAACAACTGTTAAGACCGAAAGAACAGATTTCAGATCACGCATTAAAACAATTAAAGATGTTATTGATGCTGTTGAAATGAACAATGAATATAAAATAATTGTTGACTTGCACAATTATCTTTTTGAGCGTTTCAAGAATGTCATAATAGCAAAATCATCAATAGGTTATCCAAGGAGGAAAAAACATGAGTGAAGTATTAGAAATAATAGAAGAGAAAAATATAATAGATGACCACTTACTTGATATCATTGGCAACGAGTTTAAATTCATTCACGAAAAAGGCCTTTCCGAATGGCTTAAAAACTCTGCTGATGCCTACCTTAGGTCGGGGAGAGAGGATGAGGAGAGTTATATTATATTTAGGTTTAATGACAAGGATGAGGTTATATTTGAATGCATAGACTTCGTAGGAATGACTTCAGATGATATAGATAATGCACTAAAACGGTGGGGCGATCCTGAAGCTGCTTAAAGAGGAACCGGTAAGAGAGTATTCGGCGGCCATGGAAATGGTGGTAAGTTTTACATGAGACAAATGTTTGAGCAATCATACTTTATAACATACAGGGATGGTAGACTTAATATTTTTGGGTTTAATACAAACCGCCGGTATGGTTTTGCAAAAGGTTTTAAGGATAAAAATGTTAGTCCTGATGATGCAATGAGATTTGCAGAAATACATGACATGGATTTTCCTCCAAATGTAAGGAAAGATATTTTGAGTGGAACTATTGGATTTACAGTGGCAAGAGGGATACGTCCACATAATATAAATAGAAGGAAATTTAATTTGGAAAAACTTTGTGATAAATTTAAAATTTATCACAAAGCAAGGTTGATACTGAAATATAAACCTATTTCTGTTATTTACAATGATAATATACTTAACCTTCATCTCCTTCCTGAGGAAATCCCACCAATGCCAGAATTTGAGAGTCCGATAGAGATTCCAGTCCCTCAAACTATTATTTGGGAAGAAGATGGAGATACAGAAACAGTGATATTTGCAGACGAAAAATATCATCAGGGGAAACTTGTCCTTTACACATCTACTGAACCACTTTCAAGAAATAGTCGTCTTGGAGACTTAAATCGCATTGATATTATTGGTGAGATAGGAGTAATAGCTTCATATAAGATACAGGAACTTGGATATGTTAACCGTTTATCGCCAGCAGAATTTATTTATGGTGAGTGCTATTGCCCTATGCTTGAAGATCTTGATGACGACTGTGTAAAAAATGATAGGAGTATACTTGTTGAAAATATCAAGACTAAGGCACTTAGGAAATGGATAGGGGGACAGATAGACACACTTGCTGAAAAAATCGAGGAAAAGGAAAAGAAAGAAGTACGTGCAAAAAATATTGAGACCTTATTTGAGATTAATAAAGTCCTCAATGATTGGAAAAATAATTTTATGTCAAAAGTAATGAGGGAAATTCTCGGTGGCCTGGGTGAAGGCCCAGGTGCCGGTTATGGTACTGGAGGTAGTAGTGGTAACCCTTCAGTGAGGCGTGGGAACCCGGTCGTGGGGTAAGCCTCCTTTCCAATATTATGGGGGTTGTATGTACTATAGGTTTGATGGCGGTGAAGTCCCTGAAGGGAAGAGAAGTTTGAAGGGATCGAGGGTCATGT